>CAJQPL010000056.1 GCA_905480215.1 uncultured Woeseiaceae bacterium
ACCCATATAAGCAAAACGAACATCAGGAGTGCGTTGTGTCAGGATTCGACAAGGTCGTAAGCAGTTACGAGGAGGCCATGGCTGGCCTCGAGGACAACATGACGATCATTGCCGGCGGCTTCGGTCTCTGCGGGATTCCAGAAAACCTGATCAAGGAAATTAAGCGCCGAGGCACTAAGGGTTTGACGATTGCTTCTAACAACGCCGGCATAGACGGCGCAGGCTTGGGCTTGCTGCTGGAAGACAAACAGATCAAGAAAATGATCGCCTCCTACGTGGGTGAAAATGCCTTGTTCGAAGCACAGATGATGAGCGGTGAGCTGGAAGTCGAGCTCACACCGCAAGGCACGTTGGCCGAGAAGATGCGTGCCGGTGGCGCCGGTATTCCTGCTTTCTATACGGCCACCGGATACGGCACGCCGGTGGGCGAGGGCAAGGAAGAGCGAGAGTTTGATGGCCGTCCTTACATTCTCGAAAAGGCTATTCGTGGTGACTTCTCCATTGCCAAAGCCTGGAAGGCAGATCGCTTCGGTAATTTGATGTTCCGCAAGACAGCACGCAACTTCAATCCGATGGCGGTTACAGCGGGGAAAATAGCCGTTGTTGAGGTAGAAGAAATCGTTGCCGTGGGGCAACTTGATCCCGACGAGATTCACCTGCCTGGTATCTACGTGAACCGCCTTATTAAGGGTACGTTCGAGAAGATCATTGAACAGCGCACTGTGCGCAGCGCTTAAGAGGAATTCGACATGGCTTTGACTCGCGAACAATTGGCGCAACGCGTTGCTCAGGAATTTCAGGATGGTTACTACGTTAACCTCGGAATTGGTATTCCAACGCTGGCGGCAAACTACATCCCCGACGACGTGCAGGTGATGCTGCAGTCGGAAAATGGACTGCTTGGCATGGGACCTTTTCCATTGGACGAGGAAGTCGATGCAGATCTTATCAATGCGGGCAAGCAGACGGTTACGATGATCACCGGCGCATCGTTATTCTCATCGGCAGAATCTTTCGCGATGATTCGCGGCGGCCATGTTGATCTGACTGTGCTCGGTGCATTTGAAGTTGATTGCCAAGGTAATATCGCTTCCTACATGATTCCTGGAAAACTTATTAAGGGCATGGGTGGGGCAATGGACCTGGTTGCCGGTGCCGATAATATTATTGTCACAATGACGCACGCATCGAAGTCGGGACAATCCAAACTGCTGGCCGAGTGCACGCTGCCACTCACGGGCAAGGGTTGCATAGATCGTGTGCTCACTGATCTCGCGTTCCTGGACATCGCGGACGGGAAATTTATATTGCGGGAGCGGGCGCCGGGCGTGACCGTTGAAGAAATTATCGGTCTTACTGACGGAGAATTGATTGTTCCGGACAACGTTCCCGAAATGGTTTTTTAGTACTGGTAACTTTATAGAATGGACGACCGAGCGCCGATGACTGTCGGTTAACACAAAGCATTTGTGAAAGTTTATACTCGTCCAAACCTGTTGGAGGGCAAAGCATGCTGACTCGACGCGATTATCTAAGAAATTCCGCATTGTTAAGTGCTGCGTGCGCTTTGCCCGGCGGCTTGTTGCGGGCTTTTGAGGGCAATAGCCTTATCACTCGCGCCATTCCCAAAACTGGGGAAAAATTGCCAATCATTGGACTCGGCAGTGCAGCGACCTTTAGAGACGCCGCACAGAAAGACGATGTGTCTGCTTTAGGAGACGTCATGCGAGCGCTGCTCGACAACGGTGGAACAGTATTTGACACTGCTCCCTCCTACGGGGCTTCTGAACAAGTGTCCGGTCAACTCGCCCGGGATGCTGGCGTGACCGACAAGGTGTTTTGGGCGACGAAAGTCAATGTGGCGCCCCGCGGCGGCGGTAAAGCTGATGCGATAAAAGCGCGCGAGCAATTGGCAAACTCCTTCAGGTACATCGGCAAAGATCCAATCGACCTCGTTCAGGTGCACAACATTGCCGATCTGCCGACACAGATGCCGATCATTCAGGAACTAAAGCAAGACGGTAAGATTCGATACATTGGAACGACGGCTACGCGTACGTCCCGCTATGCCGGGCTCGAAAAAGCCATGCGTGATTATCCAATAGATTTTATCGGTGTCGACTACTCCGTTGACAATCGAGTTTCGGAGATCAGTATTTTACCGCTCGCGGAGGAGCTTGGTATCGCGACACTAATTTACGTACCGTTTGGCCGCAGTCGTTTGTTTTCGCGAGTCAGAGGTATCGACGTGCCAGAGTGGGCACAGGAAATTGGAATCGATTCCTGGGCTAAGTTTTTTCTCAAGTATGTTGCAGCGCACACTGCGACGACTTGTGTAACACCTGCCACGAGCAAGCCGAAGAATATGCTCGACAATATTGGAGCGGCTTATGGTGAGCTTCCTGACGCGGCAATGCGCAAGAAAATGGAACAATTCATTGCTGCGTTGCCAGGTGGCTAGCAGCAAAATCTCATATTATTCCAACCTGTAGTTGACACCGTAGCTTGAGCGGATCATGTCGTCGTTGCCAACGGCGTCCCATCCACCTTCTGCTGCGCACAGGCAGGCCAAGTCTGAAGCCTTTGCGGTAATGGTCGCTAATTCCTGCTTTGCTACTTAGTCCAGAAAGTCGCGCTGAAATGTTCAGCGTGAAACTGCCGCATTTGACGTAACTGCTAAAGGACTTACCGCAATTAGGGCCAGGAATGGTCGTGTGCCGATGGTTGCTCACATGTGCCAAGGGTAGCAATTTGCTGGCAAAACTCAGGAACTACAATGTTTCTGCATAATCCAGGGAGTAAATACTGTGAAATTAACACTGTAAAATTTCTATTGTGAAATTTTATAAGTGTGGACAGTAGAATGTTCGTCGACAGTGAAAAGGAGACCACAATGTCAACGTACACAAAGGACATCAATGCAGCCGCCGGCTTGATCTCAGCCAATGGCAATTCCTGGGAGGCTATCAGCCCGGAATCTGTTGCTCGAATGAAAGCACAGAATGTGTTTCAAACTGGCTTGGATATCGCAAGGTATACGGCGAGCATCATGCGCAAGGATATGGCGCGCTACGACGAGGATTCTTCCCAATACACCCAATCACTGGGGTGCTGGCATGGCTTTATCGGCCAGCAGAAAATGATTTCCATCAAGAAACACTTTGATAGTACAGCTCGGCGTTACCTCTATTTATCTGGTTGGATGGTCGCGGCGATGCGTTCAGAATTTGGTCCGTTGCCTGACCAATCCATGCATGAAAAAACCACTGTCGTTGCTCTCATCGAGGAGTTGTACACATTCCTTCGGCAAGCTGATGCTCGGGAGCTGGGTGGCTTGTTTCGTGAGCTTGATGCTGCGAAAGCGGCCGGCGACTCCGTAAAAGAGCAGGGCGTTAAAGGAAGAATCGATAACTTCCAGACACACGTCGTACCGATCATCGCTGATATTGATGCTGGATTCGGAAACGCTGAGGCAACATATTTGCTGGCGAAGAAGATGATCGAAGCTGGTGCCTGTTGCATACAAATTGAAAACCAGGTTTCAGACGAGAAGCAATGTGGCCATCAGGATGGCAAAGTCACTGTGCCACATGAGGATTTCCTGGCGAAAATTCGCGCTGTTCGTTATGCATTCCTGGAGCTCGGTGTCGATGACGGTTTGATCGTCGCGCGAACCGATTCATTGGGTGCAGGTCTGACCAAGCAAATCGCGGTCACGAATGAGCCTGGCGACTTAGGTGATCAGTACAACTCCTTCCTTGATGTCGAAGAGATTTCACCGCAAGACATTGCTGACGGTGACGTTTTAATAAAACGAGATGGAAAAATCGTCCGGCCAAAAAGATTGCCCAGTAATTTGTTCGAGTTTCGTAAAGGAAGCGGCGAGGACCGCTGTGTGATGGATGGTATTGCGTCGCTGCAGAATGGTGCGGACCTGTTGTGGATTGAGACTGAGAAACCGCATATTGGCCAAATCGGTGGAATGGTGCGTCGGATTCGTGAAGTCATGCCGAACGCCAAACTGGTCTACAACAATAGCCCGTCGTTCAACTGGACGCTGAATTTTCGCCAGCAGGTATTCGATTCATGGCTGGAAGAAGGTAAAGACGTGTCGGCGTATTCACGCAACGATCTGATGAGTGTTGATTATGATGACTCGGCATTATCCGCCGAAGCAGATGAGCGTATCCGCACTTTCCAGAAAGATGCTGCGCGTGACGCAGGCATTTTCCACCACCTCATTACACTGCCGACGTACCACACAGCTGCTTTGTCCACAGATTCTCTGGCGAAAGAGTACTTTGGCGACAGTGGCATGTTGGGTTACGTTGCGGGCGTACAGCGAAAGGAAATTCGTGAAGGTATTGCGTGCGTTAAGCATCAGAACATGTCGGGGTCTGATATGGGCGACGATCATAAAGAGTACTTTTCGGGTGACGCTGCGCTCAAAGCATCGGGTGAGGCAAACACAATGAATCAGTTTGGCTAATGAATCAATTTGGCTAGTGCTGTAACTTTCTCTGTCTGCGCTTAGCGCGACCTGCGTGAGGACAACATTCAGGTCGCGTTAAAACGCTTAACACCAGTCTACTCAAGACTGAAAAACGTGATCTTGGGGGTTTAAATATTCCGCTCACGTTTGCCACTGCCACCTTTTCCCCGGGCGCATACGTCTATGCTGATTGCAACGGCGTGATTGTGAGTGAGCAATAACTTGTTTAAGAGCGCGATAAGAAGAATACTTACCTGACGAAATACTTCTATCAGCAGTGTGCTGGAGGTTACATGCGTTTCTCGCGATACTCTTACTCGATACAGCTTTGTCTTACTGCTTCTATTGCCGCAAGTATTGCGTTCGCAGCGGCAGTGAGCGCAGAGGAGAACGGCGACTGGCAGCATTTTGGTTCCGACTTGGGCGGCAGCCAGTATTCACCCCTACAACAAATTGATCGATCAAATGTCGCCGAGTTGGAACCGGCATGGACGCATCGATCGGGTGACTACAAAGACGGCGTGACATCCCTGCAGGTCACGCCAATTCATGCCAACGGGGCACTCTATTACTGTACACCGATGAACCGAGTGTTTGCGCTCGATCCGGCAACAGGCGAGGAGCGGTGGGTGTTTGATCCGCATACGGGTGGCAGGAACGGTGAGCCTGTCGTTGAGGTTGAGCGCATACCACTAACTTGCCGTGGCGTTGCTTATTGGGAGGATGCCGATGCCGAGAAGAGTGACGATGTCTGTTCGCGGCGGGTATTCAAGAATGATTTTCACGGTCACGTGTATGCGATAGACGCCGATACTGGCCAGGCTTGTGAGGACTTCGGCGCGGCCGATGGACATCCGGGTTACGTGTCGCATTTCGATCATGAAGGCTATGGTGAGGGCATTCGCTTTATGTCATCACCACCCTTGATTGTCGGTGACATGGTGATATCCGGAAGTGGCTCGGATGATGGGCTCGCCAACGCTGCTGATGGAATAGTGCGTGCATTTGATGTGCGCAGCGGTGCCGTGCAATGGGAGTTCAATCCGATTCCCGAGGATATGCGCAATGTTACGGGCGCTGCAAACGTCTGGAGCACGATGAGTGCTGACCCAGTCAACGGTTTGGTTTTCTTCCCAACTACTAGCCCTTCCACCGACTACTACGGAGGCGGACGTAAGTTTGACGTCCCGTTATCTGATGCCGTAGTCGCTGCGGATGCGGAGACGGGTGAAGTTGTCTGGTCATTTCAGACTGTGCGCCATGATCTATTTGACTACGACTTGCCCGGTCACCCGTTGCTGGTAGATATAAATAAAGACGGTGAGCGTCGCGCAGTCGCAATTCAGCATACAAAGATGGGCTTTATTTACGTGTTCGACAGACTGACAGGAGAGCCGATATTTCCGCTGACCGAGATGGACGCGCCAGCGTCAGATGTTGAGGGCGAAATTGCAGCAGCAACGCAACCGGTGTCGACGTCAATCGCTACTTTTGCTCGACAGACTCTGGATCGTGAGAGTCTTTTTGGGCTAACGCCACTGGGTCGCAGTTGGTGCCAAAAGCAATTCGATACGATGCGCTATGACGGTCTGTATACGCCGCCAAGTAGCCAGGGGAGTCTGTTGTATCCGTCCGCGCTGGGCGGCGGTAACTGGGGTGGGGCGGCCTATCACGAGGAATCCAATCTGCTGATTATTAAGGCATCCAATCTCGCGACTCGGCTCAAACTTGTTCCCAAACCGGAAAGTGAAAATGGGGATGCTTCAGTTGACTACTTGACCCGGCCTCTGAAGGGCACCCCGTATAATATCGAGGGCGAAGTGTTTGTTGCGCCCTCGGGTGCACCTTGTACACCGCCGCCATGGGGAACGTTGACCGCGATCGATATGGATAGCGGGGAGCAGGCATGGCAAATTCCATTGGGACAAGTAAAGCGATTCGGCCTGAAGTCGCCAGAATCCTGGGGGTCCCCCAACATCGGCGGTCCCATCGTTACCGCGGGTGATTTGATTTTCGTTGCAGCAGCTTTGGACGAAAAAATTCGTGCTTTGGACATAGAGAGTGGTGAGCAGCTGTGGCAGGCGAAATTGCCAGTATCGGGCACGGCTGTACCGATGACCTTCATGGGCGAAGACGGCCGTCAGTACGTCGTGATTGCCGCTGGTGGAACTGAGAGAGCGGCGACAGGTGCCTACGATGCTATCAAGGCTTTTGCTCTTCCCAAGAGTTTGCTCGCCGACTGACGATCTTGCCCGCAGGCGACACTTCGCAAGCTGCGAACAGGCGAGAAGTCAGGGCGTGCCGCCCCAAGTGTGGCAATTAGAAGCGCAAGGAAACACCAATCAGTGGTCCGTAAAATCGCAGATCGGCGCGGTAGTCGGCGCTTTCGTAGTCGAGTGTCAGTACTCGAACACCACCAATCACCGACCATCTCGAGAAATTATAGGCAACGCTCGCTGCAATCTCGCTGCTGTTATTCGACTCGCCCCAGCCTGCGTCAGCCAATACCGATACGCTCCAGTTTTCGTTCAGAGCGTGTGCCCAGCGCGCACCGATGACGCCATCTTGCCATTTGTTCGTCACAGTGGCCGTCACCGGTTGCGGGAGCAGACCATTTTCAGCGTCTATAGTAAATTCAAGGTCATAATGGCGCATGCCGGTAAATATCGTTAGCGACGAGCGCTGCCAATTATCCACGCGGTAACCAGCGGCTATGAGGTATATATTGGCGTCGATCGTTGAGCGAATATCAGTGCCCGGCAGGATGGGCAATCTTCCCACGGTCGCATCCTGCGACAGATTGGCCCAGACAGAATCGAACATTGCAAGCCAACGTTCACCGCGCCATTGAGCGTTGAACATGAAGCCAAGTACCTCCAGGTCACCCTCTAGTTCGATATCCACTCGGTCCGGCAAGCCGAGGTCGTCACCCGGATCGAGATCATCGGATATTGTCCCTGCCGTGCCGCTGATTCCGGCAAGCCATCCATTGGGTGTCACGGTAAAACCCTTGTGCCATGCACTCGGAGATTCCGCAGCAAATAGCAACCCAGGTAGAAGGATCAGCGTCAGGCCAAAGTTTCGGATGGCTAGCATTCGCGGTGTTCTTTCGCGACTAGACAGATCATGCACTTTTGATCCTGGAACGCTTCATCCGGGCAGGTGCAGCAATTGAGAAGATTATCCTCACAAATAGCGAAACACGTGCACGTTGGCGAATCGATCAGTCACTTCTCTTGCGTCATTCCAATAGGAGCAACCGGATACTTCTCGAAGAATTTTGGCACGCCTTGCATAACTGTAGTGCGAAGGTTTTCACGCGCTTTGTCAGTGATCCTGCCAACGGCGACCGCTTCCCAGACCAACTGTTGTTTCTTAGCATCGACGACATCGATGTTAAAGGTTCCTTCCTCGTACTGCGATACGTGCGTTTCAGTGCCATATCCATAGCCGCCCCACGCGCCGTAGGAGGCACCCCGGTAACCATAATAGCCACCGCCATAGCCGCCATAGCCCATCGGTGCCATCGAAGTGGTTTGCGTAACTTTCGTCTTATCCTGAACCACGGCGTTGAAATTAACCAGCAGCTGCGGGTTGTCTGACTTGGTGTATCCGCGCTGGTTCATTTCAATCTCAATGGCTTCCAGCATATATTTCGTGAAAAGGCTTTCATAACCCTCGTAGTCAGGACCAGCGTTGTCGAAGAAATTCCACGTCTTGTAGGACGCAAAGTCTACGGCCGGATCGAAGTCTGAGTAGATGCTTGCAGTTGATGCGCAAGCAGCCAAGCCTGCCATGAATGTGGTAACACTAGCGAGTCGAAGTGTGGCGGATAGGTTCTTGATCATGTCGGATCCTTGTAGAAGAATTTTTAATTTTAATTATCTTGCGGATATTACTACTGTAGCGTCAATCAAACCAAATAACGTGGCAAAGCAGCCGCGCTAATCTGCGAGTCAATGCCAGCGAGTACCGCCAACGCTCATATAGCCATGATTACCAACGGGTACTCCGACGCTCATGCCAATTCCAACATTGCCATCGCAAGCGGCGAGTGAAAGAGATGTTAGTAATAGCGCAAAAAGCGCGCTAGCTCTGTTTGTTTTTTTCATGATTCTTCTCCGTTCCATGACCATTGCTGCAATACTAAAATTGCGCCCGAAGGATCTGTTATTAAAGCTGTCGTACCGTCCCGAAACTGAGGTGAGACAGGCAAAATAATTGAGCCTCCCAGGGATTCTGCTTTTGCCGCCGCCGCTACCGGATCGACCACTCCAAATGCGGTTATCCATATCGGCGTATAGTCTTCTTCGGCCGGATTCTTGAAAATACCCGAGCGCTGGGTCCCATTGTTCGACAGTACGGTGTACTCGCCGCCGCGCCTAGGAATGGTATGAGTATCGTAGCCCGCGAGCGAGCTATAGAATACGGCGGCCGATGCTGGATCGTTAGCCAGTAATTCATTCCATACAGCGCGCCCCGGTTCTGCCGCGGTCGTCGTATCATCAGGGTCGCCGATATTGCTCCTTACCAAGCCGATGACAGCACCCTGTGGATCAACAATTGCCGCAACTCGACCGATATTGACGTTCTGCGCTTCGCCCGCGATTTTGCCGCCGGCTGCAACGGCGCTTGAAGCGGCCATATCGACATCAGCGACAGAAATGTACGGAAGCCAACGTGAGTATTTGTTTCCATCCTGAGCCGCATCCACCTCGACCATACCGGCAACGTAAACATTATTGTTGCGCGCGAGTAGGTAGTTTTCACCGCGTGCTCCATTGGAGTTTTCAAACGTCCAGCCAAACAGGCCGGTGTAGAATTTCTGCGCAGTATCAATGTCTTCAGTTATAAGGTCATGCCACACGACTTTGCCAAGCAACGGTTCACTGGAGAAAGACATGCCCGTCAGATCTGGCCTGCTTGCAGTGGTGCATGCGCCAATGCCAACAAGCAAAACAGCAAAGATGGCAACTAAGAATTTACGATTCAATTTCTATCTCCAATAATATTGTGGTGTTTAGCAATACCGAACCTCAGCATCGACGACCGCCTTCTGTTTTTTTTGTTCGGGACATTAGCCGACTGCAACCGCGTTGACGTGACTGATTTCCCCGATTGAGACTGCTAGTGACGATCAATTGCAGCAGTTTTCGACCAGTTAAAACGCGACCATAATATCATGCAGCACTTTCTTGAAAGTTCTCCTAATGTAACAAATTATGTCGGTTTACGGGGTAGCAATCACTTCTGGCGCGACAATTGGCGACTTGTATGCTTACCCTATTTGCGTTGTATGGGGCAGTCGGATAATGTCGAAATCCTCGTGAGAAACATCAGTCTGCTGAGTTTCACAGAAATTTACTAAAGTACTGGAATTAGGGTGGCTACACGTTCGTGTGGAGTGGCTTGTTAGTTTCCACACTGGACGATGCGAAAAGTCTCAGCGAGTAACGGTAGACGAATCATCTTGCTCAAAAAAACCAAAAAATTGGTAGCATGCAATGACAGCTTATAAGGACAAACTCGTTGGCTTCGGCGTGCGGCGTCGAAAACTATTATTTTCAATCGCCGGCGTATTCGTCGTATACACGCTAATGGGTTTTTTCCTTGCCCCTTGGCTGATTAAGAAAACCGCGATTGAAACGGTCCACGAGGCTTTCGATGCGGAGCTGAAGATCGAGAAAGTCGCTGTTAATCCGTTCGTACTCAGCCTGAGTATCGACGGATTGCAAATGGACGATCCGAACGGCGCTGCGGTGGCCAGACTGCAAGAATTTTACGCCAACTTTCAACTCAGTTCGCTATTTCGTTGGGCTGTAACATTTGCCGAAATACGATTTGATGTACCTGAGTTGTTCCTCGCTCGGGATGCAGCGGGGACGCTTAATGTGGCGTTTCTATCGGCAAACAATACAGCGGCCGAAGTCGATCCTGTCGACGAAGAAGCGTCGCTGATGCCGTTGATTATTCATGACTTCTCAGTCAATGATGCATCAACACATTGGAGCGACGCGGTACCGCAAAATCCAGTTGCAACAACTTTCGGCCCGGTCAACGTACAGGTTCTCGACCTGAATACCTTGCCGCAACGAGCCGGCCAACAGGATGTTGTTATAACCACTGAAACAGCGGGTACGATCAGCTGGAGCGGAAGTTTGCAACTCAATCCGTTGCGCTCAGCAGGGCGTGCATCGATTGAAGGCTCGCATTTTGGACTAATGTCGGCTTACATTCGCGATGTCGCAGGATTCGAGGTCGTACGTGGCAACGCTGATCTCAATCTCGACTACATCATCGAAACACTGGACGACGGTAAAATTCAAGCAAGCGTTGACGGTTTGCAACTGGTGTTGAATGAGCTGCTACTTCGAACATTCGGTATCGCCGCCGCTGATGGCACTGATAATGACCGGGATGTTCTCGAACTACTCAGTCTTCGCATCGACGGCGGGAAAATTCGCTTTCCAGAACGTACCGCGACATTTGATTCAGTCAGCATCGACGACGGCGTGCTCAGCGTGTATCGCAATACCGACGGCGATCTCAATATCCTGCACGGCGGCGCAACAGCGGCAGAGCCAATACCGGAGTCGCCCGCAGCGGAAGATACGCCGACGCAAACAGAATGGTTAATTTCACTCGATAGTTTTGACATCAGCCGCATGGCGTTGGCTCTGACCGACGATAGCGTCAGTCCGCAATCGGAGCTTGGCATAGAAGACTTGAGCGTCAAGATCTCGGCGCTGGACAATGTGCCCGAAACGCGTTTTCCGATCGAATTCTCAATGCGCACGGGCGGCGGCGGGAGTATTACCTCGAATGGGACGTT
The DNA here is from genome assembly GCA_905480215.1 of uncultured Woeseiaceae bacterium. Taxonomy (GTDB): domain Bacteria; phylum Pseudomonadota; class Gammaproteobacteria; order Steroidobacterales; family Woeseiaceae; genus UBA1847. The sequence continues at coordinate 11,325 of CAJQPL010000056.1, forward strand.
CGGCGCACTGCCAAATCCGGGCGCTGACCTGGAGCTCAAGGTTGAGGGCATTTCGCTTGCTTTGTTGCATCCTTATATCAAATCGCTAGCTGATGTGAATCTCGATTCGGGTGCTCTGGGCATGACCGTTAAACTGCACACTGGTCCGGAAGAAGCATTGCTGTTGAACGGTGATATAGCGATAACAAATTTCCTGATCACCGAAACTGACGAAGGCTCGCGACTGGGGAGCTGGGATACCTTCGCCTTGAATCAGGTGGAGCTCAGTCTCGGCAAGGAAAAACTGGACGTTTCGGAGATTAGGATTGATCGGCCTTACGGCGATATTTTTATCGCGAAAGATGGCAGCGTTAATCTTGGCCGGGTTGCGCCGGGCGTCCAAACCGTGGAAGAGTCGGTCGAGGAAGATGGCGAGGCGGAGGTACAGCAAGATACTGTCGCCTTGGATAACGAAACACGTGGAACCGGTGAGTCGCCGCTAGATGTAACTATTGGCCGCGTTGTTATAAACGATGCTGCGGCCGACTTCGCGGATTTTTCTTTACCGTTACCGTTCGATGCAAAGATCGCCGCGCTTAATGGATCGTTGACTACAATAGCGTCTTCGAGCACTGAGCCCTCGGAGGTTAACCTCGAAGGGAAGGTCGACGAATTCGGGCTGGTGCAGATCTCCGGTACGATTACGCCATTGGAGGTTGCTCTGAATACTGACATCAAATTGCGCTTCCAGAACGTCGCGATGCCGAAATTCTCTGCCTACACGGTGCCTTTTGCAGGTCGAGAGATTGCCAGTGGCAAGCTCGATCTTGATCTCGGATATGCAGTGCAAGAAGGTGAGCTCGTTGGTGAAAACAAGGTCGTGCTGCGTGACTTTGAGTTGGGTGAAAAGGTTGATCATCCCGGAGCGGCAAGTTTACCGCTCGGATTGGCGGTCGCTTTGCTGAAGGGGCCAGACGGCTCGATTGATCTTGACGTTCCAGTGCGAGGCAATATCGATGATCCGAATTTTCGCTACGGGCGCGTCGTTGGTAAAGCGCTCGTAAATCTGATTGTGAAGATAGTGGCATCGCCGTTCGCGTTGTTGGGCAAGCTTGTCGGTGCCGAGGCGGACGAACTCGAACACATTGCCTTTCAGGATGGGCGTGCGGACCTTACACCGCCGGAACAGGAGAAAGTCGCGAAGCTTGCAGAGGCGCTCGGAATGCGTCCGGAATTGACCTTGGAAATTCACGGTGTCATTGACAGAAAGGCGGACGGACTGGCAATTCGCACAATGCGTTTCGATGAACTCGTCGCTGCCAATATCGGCGATCCTTCGTCAGAAGATGGCGGTGATGCGATGTACGCCGAACAACGCGTAGAGGAAATCGAGGCCTTGTTCAAAGCGTCGATCGTTGCGGAACAACAGGAAACCGTCCTCGCTGAGGTGCGCTCGAAATATACCAACTCGGCGCCTTCGGAGGATGGCAGCAGCACTGTCGAGACGTTTGATGAGCTGGCGTATAGCAGCGAGCTTCGACGTCAACTGATCGATGTCCAGGAGGTGGACGAGAGTGAATTCACTGCACTCGCCGCGGCGCGAGCGGAGAACGTCAGACTGGCCATTACGGCCGCCAATCCCGATTTGGAAAGACAGACGGTTGTCGCTGAGTCAAAGATAGTTGAGCGTGGCACGGACGAGTTGGTGCAAATGAAAGTCGTCCTTTCTGCTGGAGAGAATCTCGATACAGCCGCCACTGCAAGTGACAGCGAATTTGAAAGCAGTGCACCGGCGCCGGCACCAGCAACGTGACAAACTCGACCGTTGCCAGATCGTCCTATTCGGACCAGACACGGCGTGATCAGAGAACCGCGAGCGGACGACGTTGATGTGCGTTCTGAAGGTGTCAATCGGATTAGCAGCAGTAGAGAATGCTCACTTACAAATCGGCTCAACGTGGTAAAGCCTCCGACAATCGGCAAGCTTTAGCGTACAAGTTAGCGGGCGATTAAACCGTCTCCAGCCAGGTGATTCGCAATCGATTTCGCTTCATCGGCGACCACTGAGAGATCGCCGCGGTCGTCGTAGTTCATCGTGAGTTTGGTCGTGGACTCGATGCCCCAAACGGGCTCCTTTGTTGCAGCAGAGTAAATCTCCGTGGCCAGTACAAGTGAGTGTTTGAGCTGGAGATTTTGCGGCGCTACGTACTCGTCCAGTTCGACACTGAAGACATTGTAGTAATAGGTCGGCGATACCTTGTAAGTCGCTTCTGGACTGGCGTCCTTCATTTTTGCTTGAGTTTCAAGATTGACGAGCCGAGTGACGATAACTGCATCCGCTTGTTCTGCATCGACCATCGCGAGGAAGGTTTCCCGAGTAACTGGCGTTTTCGTGTTCATCAATGAAGTGCTGGCAACTGCGTCGGCACCGCGAGCCTTTATTTCCCGGACGATGTCGTCTTCGAGATAGCGGCGGCTATCGAAGGATTCGAACAGAGCAATAACCAACACCTTACTATAGGGTGCGTCGGCGTCATCAGCCAGCGGCATGACGCGCGTTGTCTGCGTTGCGCTGCAGGCACTCAGTACCAGCAAGATGCTTAGAATCAGGGTAGATTTCTTGATCATGAATTATCCTTCAGGCCATAACTTTAGTGAGAGAGCTGACAGAATCGAAATCCCCGCAGCGGCGGTTTCTAGCACGACCAGATCTTCCCGATCAGCGCGCTAGTTTACCGAATCTGGATAAGCACCGCTGTCGTTTATTTTTCTAAAGCCAACGATCATAGCTGATATAATCTTGGCAGGGACGAATTGACCGGTATGTCCACAATGCAAGTAGGAAGGTTGTTCACGAGACTTCAGTTAATCCTGATGTGCAGTTTCGCTCCAGGGTGGGCAGTTGCCGGGTCTTTGCTCGACTATCTTCGCGACTATGACCTCAATGACTACGCATTCGGCATTGCACTGTCAAGCGGTCAAAACCCATACGTTGGCGCCGATTCGAGTACTTTCGCGTATCCAATTCTGACCAGCTTCCGCGATTCGACATTTACAGATGATTGGCTTCTGCTCCGGGATAGCGACGTGGGTGTGCGCTGGGTCTCTGCAGCTGGTTGGGAACTCAGCGGCGTTGCTCGTGTTCAGACGTTGGGCTTTGCAGACAGTGATTCCGATCAATTGCTGGGCGTCGCGGATCGCAAGTGGACCGTGGAGGCAGGGCCTGGCATCGGTTTTCGTGCGTGGCCGGTACATTTTTACTTTAAGACTTATGCAGAAATAGGCAGTCGCCACGATGGTCTCATTAGTCAGTTTGATGTTTCGCTGCCGATGGAATGGTCGCGGGGCTATTTCGTGCCGAGCATCGAAGCCAGCTATCTGAATGATGACTACACCGACTATTACTACGCGGTGACTGCGGCAGAGGCAACGTTGCTGAGACCGGAATACCGCGCTGGCGCTGCGACCAACCTGGCGCTTAAAGCGCGCTGGGGCTACGCGATAAACCAGAAATGGTTGCTTGCGGGTTCCGTCGGTTTTGAGCAGTTGGACTCAGCGATCGCAAACAGCCCGATCGTGGCGCGCGACGGCGTTTGGTCAGCGGGCTTGAGTCTTGCCTACAACGCGGACGTTTTTCAGCCGCGCGAATATGACTATTCTGCTCCGAAAGTGCCGAAGTTCACGCTAAAGCTTGGCGCATTTCAAGATTCGGCCAGTTCGAAGGTGAGAAAAGACGCAAGCAACGGGGAGCCCGGATTTGAAGTAGATATTGAGGATATTCTGGGTGCTGCGGATGAATCAACCGTATTGCAATTGGACGCGATCGTCAGGTTTGGCGACTACCATAGACTTGAGTTTGGGTATTTTGGGTTTGGCCGAAATTCGACCAAGACGCTCGAAAACGATATAACGATAGGCGATGAGTTGTTTGCAGCTGGTACACGGCTGAATACACAAGTGGATACGAACATCTACCACCTCGGCTACGGCTATTCTCTCATGCGTGATATGCAAAAAGAGCTGGGCATCATGGCCGGCATTCACTTTGCCGATTTCGAAGCAAATTTCTTGGCTGAAACGACGGGGCAGACAGAGCGCTCGAGCCTCGGCACACCCTTGCCATTTATCGGCGTCCAAGGAGCAGTGTTTCTAAGCGAAAGAACAACTCTTAGCGCGAAAATACAAATATTTCGCACCGACTTCGATCGCTATGAAGGATCCCTTAACTACGCGACCCTCGATTTGCAGTACCGGCTTGGAGATTCGGCAAGCGTTGGGCTCGGATACAATTTCTATGGATTGAAGCTTACGTCCAAAGAAAGTGGCGTGAATGGTTCTCTACAAGTGCGACATAGTGGGCCGGTGGCTTTCTTCACCATTGGTTATTAGGCGCCGCTACTGGCGATTTAAATTCGCATCAAGAAATTTCCGGAATAGCATAGCCCAGTGCTCAGCGGCCGCGGTGACGGTCTCCCAGTCGGTTTCTAAATCTTCGGATGTGGAAAATGACGGCGCCAGCGTGCTGTCACCCGCGCGGGCGAGTAGGTCTCCGGAAGCTGAGTCCTTCATCTCCATAAGAAACAGCAGTGCTCCCGGTCTGGCGAGATCTCTTAGCTCTCTTCGTATGTTCGGAAAACTGACGTTATTGGCCTTACGATAGTCAATAATGGTCGCTTGAACTTCGAGCGTCGTTGGTCCCTTCTCCTGCGAAACCTCGTAGCCAGCTAGCTGGGCCATAAAGGCATCACGAAAAATCTGTCTCGTACGTTTTTGATCGTCAATTGAGGGCGCGCCATCCGTAGGGAAATGTATTCCCATATCAGCGGCAAATAGCCGGTCGTATTTGCCGAAGTCAGCATCGACTGCAACGGAACTAAACTCAACTTCGGTCTCTTTCACAACTTGGAAACTTTGCGTCGTAGTTGTTGTGCATGCCGTCAAGAGCAGGCCGATCGCGATGAGGGCAATACGGCGGCAACTATTGAAACAATGAAAATACGTCATGTGCAAAACTCCGTCAGCATTCGCTGTGATCCTTTTATTAAGACATATTATCGCAAAATCCACGTGCGTACGCTGGTTGCTCTTGCATCGACGCCGGCGAGAATCCTCTGTACGATTCTCCATCTATGATTATCTGCAGGAGTTGAAAGAGCATGACGAGTTTGTTGCCGGAAATTGATCCTGACGGGCTGTTGGAATATTCGGTCGTTTTTACCGACCGGTCCTTAAACCACATGTCGCAGTCGTTCCAGGGTGTAATGCGGGAAATATCGACGACTTTGAAGCGCGCGTATGGCGCCGAGGCAGCGATAGTTGTCCCGGGCGGCGGAACCTTTGCTATGGAGGCGGTCGCGCGTCAATTCGTTACAGACAAGAAATGTCTGGTCATCCGGAATGGGTTCTTTAGCTATCGCTGGTCGCAAATATTCGATGCTGGGAATATTCCAGCGGAACAATCGGTACTGATGGCGCAGCCGACAGAAGCAGGCCCGAACGCTGCGCTTGCACCGCACCCAATCGAAGCAGTCATCGAGCATATCGCTGCATTCAAACCGGATATGGTATTCGCTCCGCACGTCGAGACCGCCGCAGGAATCATTATTCCTGACGACTATCTCGCAGCAGTTGCCGAGGCAACACACAAGCACGGTGGGCTGTTCGTCCTGGACTGCATTGCTTCAGGTGCGATGTGGGTCAACATGCGGGACTTGGGTGTGGACATATTGATCAGTGCCCCGCAGAAAGGTTGGTGTGCTTCACCTTGCGCTGGGTTTGTCATGTTGGGCGAAACGGCGCTGGAAAGAATTGGCAGCACAAGCAGTTCGAGCTTTGCTTGTGATCTCAAGAAGTGGATGGAGATCATGGCAGCCTACGAAAATGGCGGTCACGCGTATCACGCCACGATGCCGACCGATGGTTTGGTCAGTTTCTGCGAATCCATGCGCGATACTGTTGCGTTCGGTTTCGACGAGATGCGCGCAGCACAAGAGGAACTGGGCACGCGCGTTCGAACACTTCTGAGTGAGTACGGGTTCAAGAGCGTCGCCGCCGATGGATTTGCCGCACCCACGGTCGTGGTTTGCTATACCGATGACGCTAACATTCACAATGGCAGCAAGTTTGTCAGCCATGGATTACAGATTGCTGCCGGTGTTCCACTCATGGTTGATGAACCAAAAGACTACCGTAGTTTTCGCATAGGCTTGTTCGGCATCGAGAAACTCAAAGATGTTGATCGAACTGTGCGGAATCTAGAAAATGCTCTGCAGAGTATTGCTGCAGGCACTTGAGGTTAGATCAAACAGTGCTCTTTGTTTCACCTTCAAGCGGGCGAATGTTTGGCACGAATATCTGCAACGTCAATGCGGATAGCAAGTGCAGAAATGCAATCATGAAAAAGACACTGTCGTAGCCAGATGATTGAATCATGTAGCCAGCCAGGATGCCGAGCAAGCTGCCACCAAGGCTGCCGACAGCGCCGAAAATGCCCCACACTGTCGCCACCTTTCCCGCAGGAAAAAGATCAGTTGGCAACGTGAAGAATACTGAGCCTTTTATCTGGATTGCGAACAGCCCGAAACAAATCAAGGCGAGTGCGGTGTAGCTGTTCTCCGCCTGCACGGCGGGAATGGTGACCAATACCATCGTCGCGCCAAGCCAAATTACCGCCTTGCGCGCGAAGTTGATCGACTTTCCTCGGGCCACCAGCCAACTGCTTAGTGAACCTCCAGTCAGGGCACCGAGGTCTGCTGCTATCCAGGGTAGCCATGCGAACATGGCGATTCCACGTAGATCAAAACCTCTCGCATCAATCAGATACTGCGGTAGCCAGAATAAGAAAAAATAGAATGGAAAATCGCTGACCAATCTAGCAGCTAACAAGCCCCAGAACTCTTTGTACTGCAACAGCGATGTCCAGCTTTCCTTGGCAATCTGCGGCGAGCGATTTGCGAGGATCATCTGCCGCTCCTGTGCGCTGATAGTTGGATGATCTTCGGGAAGGTGAAACCAACGCTGCCAAAGAATTACCCACGCTATGCCAAGCGCGCCTGGAATAACGAATGCCCAACGCCAGCCCATGGTTTCGATAATCCATACTGTTAACGGTGGCGTAATGATCGCGCCAGCACCGGCACCCAGCATGACGATGCCAACTGCGGTGGAGCGTTCTTTTGCCGGGAACCATTGCGCAACCGCTTTAGTCGCGGCAGGAAAATTGGCCGCCTCGGCGAGCCCTAAAGTAACGCGCATCGCGAAGAAGCTCCACAGGCCACGACCCAGAGAGTGCAACATCGTTGATAGACTCCAGAGCAGAGCCGCGAGTCCAAATGCTCGCTTTGTGCCGATCTTATCGATGATCGGTCCTGATACCAGTTGTCCGATACCGTAAGCGAGCAGGAAGCCACTGGTTATGAAACCGTAGTCGGCATCGTTGATCGTGAACAGCTCGCGAACAACGGGTGCGACGACACCAAAAACGGAGCGATCGATGTAGTTGATGGTAGTAATAACAGCGAGAAGAATTGCGATGCGCCAGCGAATTGCCATGTTAATTTTCCACCATTACAGATTTATTTTTTGCAGATTTTGTGTATATCAGCCGCTTCTGATGCCGGCCAAAGTTGAATTCGACGTAATACTTCAGTGGCGAGGCACAGGTTACTGCTAATCATCGGTACTGTGCTGTTTCGTAATGCTGCTATCGTGGGCATGCCGGTGCCGCTTAACAAAATCAGGTCGGCGCCGGCGCTATCAAATTGCCCTAGTGCGTCTTCTACTTGTTGATCGCTTAGTGCGTAGATGCCGCGGGTATCCGGCCCCATTTCGATCCCGCTGCTAGTGACAATTTCAAAGCCGAGTCGAGCCCAGTAGTCGACGGCAGCTTCACGCAGGTCCTGCGGATACGGTGCGAACATTGCTATTCGTGTTGCACCTCGACCTTCAAGTTCGCGCCGAATTGCTTGAGTAGCTGTAACGATAGGTATTTGAAAACGCTGCATCATTGCGTTGCTGATCTCTTCTTCGCGTTCCTCACCGAGAAGGTAAGAAGATCCAGTGCATGCAAATGCAAAAGCGCTGAGCGGCAAGGTATCGAAGGATTCAAGAGCGGCGGGCATTTGTTGCAAATATTCGACAAGACGTTCCCTTGCCGATTCTGCCTTGCTCGTCAATCGAGTGAAGACGCCATACGCTGGGCCGCGTAGGAATTGCTGAAATTCGATCTCTACAGTGGGGTTAGCCTGTGGCGTTGCGACGCCAATATAGTGAGTTGTGTTATTCAATAGCTTCAGCCTCACGAAGTCCGCTGATCATAGAGGATTTAAGCAGAAAGTCCCTGCATCGCTTCGGATCGTCAGCAAGCCTGCGCTGCTCGGCAAGGCGTTCAAGTTGGAGCTCTATGTCCAGTGTTGCCATTCGCGCTCGATTGGCAGAAGCCTGTGGAATCAGACGTTGCGAAATTACGTAGCGTCGTTGTCGAGAGTAGCGGTCGAGCAAGGCCTCATCCTCGCCGGCTAAGACAGACTGCAATGCCTTGGTCAGGCTCATCGCGTCGTGGATACCGCCATTCATGCCCATGCCGCCGTTTGGCGGATTAAGGTGTGCGGCATCGCCTGCGAGCAAAACTCGTCCAACTCTGAAAGTATCGACGCAGCGCTCATGAACCTTATAGGGATTGACGTCCGATATTTCTGCGTCAGCGGCAGCTGGGTGAATGAACTCTAACCACTCGCGGACACGCTCTTCCTCGGCCGCGGACGATAAATCTTTTACGCCTGGGTACAAGCTTGCGCGCCACAGAGATTTCAAGCCCAGCAAACTAAAAGGTCCACGTCCCGACCAGCAATACGTCACGCCGGACACGTCTTCGAGATATTGATCGAATTGAAACGGTGTCGCTAACAGCACTGAAGAGTGTGTGTATGTTTTGCCACCGTAGTCCAGATTTTGCGACTTTCGTATTTGGCTGCTTGCGCCGTCAGCACCGATCAGCCAATCTGCACGCCGTCTATCAAGACCATCGAGTGTCAGCGTTACTCCACTGTCGTCTTGTTGCGCGTCGACTGCCTGCACACCGAATTCAACGACAACACCGCGCTTGGCAAGTGCGTTCACCAACAGCGAGCAATAGCGATGTTGCTCAATCTGCAGACGGTAAGGGTGCGATGTTGCGTCGCCAAGCAAGCCGAGGTCGAATGCAACAGATTCGCCGGATTCGTGTTGCCGCATTCGCCACACAGGCACCTTCAGGCCCTCTGCCAATAGCTCATCGAGCACGCCAAGTTCTTCGATCATATCCAAAGTTGGCGGATGAAAAGTTGAAGCCCGCATGCGGCTATCAACGTCTAAGCCTGAGTCAATGACTTGCACGTCGATGTTCATCTTTGACAATGCGAACGCAGCCGATAAACCAACCGGGCCCGCGCCAACAATGAGTACCGTTGTGTCTGAGCTATTCACTCCGATATTCTGCTTAGCTTGCAAGCTATGATTCCCAATCGCGCGCCAGACGCTTCGCGCTGACAAACATCAGCGCCGCGGCAAGCAGGTAAAAACTGCTGCCAGAAAGAATAGCATAGCGCAGCGAATCGTCGCCAAAGCGCGCTTGCAGAGTGTCTGAAATGTAGCCAATAAGCAGCGTGCCAACGCCTAAGCCAATTAGATTGTTGATGAAAAGAAAGATCGCAGATGTGGTCGCTCGCATGTGTGGTTTGACGATATGTTGCATTGCGGAAATTACAGGTCCCAACCAGGCGAGACTAAGCGCAATCGGCAATAGTAGCGCGAAAAATGTCAGCGTTAAATTCGACGACAAGATGGCAAGGGCATAGAGCGGCACTGTTATCAGAAAAGCTACCCCAGGGACCGTTGCGTAGGCGCCCCTGTTATTAGTACCGAGCTTGTCAGCGAGCAGGCCACCGAGCCAGATGCCGGCAATGCCGCCGACCAGCATCGTCGCGCCGAAAAACAGTGACGCGTCGAGCAGGCTCATCTCAAAGCTCCGGACAAGGAATGAGGGTAGCCAAAAGAACGCGCCGTATCCCATCATCGAGGAAGCGGATGCGCCGAGAGACATCGTCCAAAAACTGGGCTTTCCGGCTAGAACTTTTAGTATTTGTGAAAGGCTGACGGGAGCGGTCGCTACCTTAATATCGTCGAACTGGCCTCGCGGCGGTTCTTTGACCGTTAGCTTGAAAAGCGGCGCGATCAAGATGCCAGCGATGCCAACAGCGAAAAACGCGTAACGCCAATCGATATGCGATGCGATCAGGCCACCGAAAATGATTCCAAGGGCGCTGCCGATCGGCACGCCGAATGAATAGACGCTGAGTGCACGAGCACGTTGATGCGATGGAAAGTAGTCGGCGATGATGGAGTAGGCAGGTGCGACCCCGCCTGCCTCACCGACACCGACGCCAAGTCGCGCTAAGAACAGCTGCGAAAAATTTTGCGCTAATCCGCACACAGCGGTCATCGCACTCCACAAAGTCAGCGCAATGGTCATGATCCAGGTGCGGCTGCGGCGATCAGCGAGCATGGCCACAGGAATGCCGAGTCCGGTGTAAAAGAGTGCGAAGGCGAGGCCACCCAACATGCCCAACTCCGTATCGTTAAGTCCAAGATCGGCTTTAATGGGTATTGCAAGAATGCCGACGATTTGTCGATCGATGAAATTCAAGGTGTAAACAATGAGCAAGACGCACATGACGTAGGTGCGGTAGGCAGTTGAGGTGTTGTTTGGCGTCATCGAATTCGCAGCGCTTGTCAATTGAGTTGCTAGAGTATCGCACTGTCGGCTCTACGGGCCGAATTTGCCGTGTGGCAATCCATATTGCACTATGTCCGCCCTCAACGTGGCCGGAGCGCTAAATGCAGCAGTCAGCAAGTTCCCTTAAACAAGATGCAGGCGCTGGTTCGCTAACTAACCGCAATATACTGATCATCAGCTTTGTGGCGTGGACGCTGGCCAATATGGATCAGGCGTTTTTCAGCTATGCCATACCAGGCATTCTCGAAGAGTTTGGCCTGCCGCTGGAGGCGGTCGGTGTCATTCTTACTATTTCCTTTGTTATTTCGTCGATATTGCTGCTGTTCGCGGGTAGCGCAGCAGACCGTTTCGGTCGAGGCCCAATGCTAAGCCTGTACCTCGCCGTATCGGCGCTACTGGTGGGACTGCAAGGGGTCGCGGGTGGAATAGTCCTACTGACGATTTTTCGCGCACTAGGATTTGGCATCAGTACCGGTTTGTCGCCAATCACGAATGCCTACGTAGCTGAGAACGTTGCACCTCGTATGCGTGGATTAGCAATGGGTGTATTGCAATGCGGGTATCCACTTGGCTGGTTCATTGCATCAATGTTCGCAGTGCCACTGCTCGCCAGCCATGGCTGGCGGACGATGTGTTTTGTCGCATTTCTTGTGATTCCAATTGCCGGTCTATTCTTTTGGATGCTGCGCGATGCGCCGGATATTAAGCCCGAAAAGAGTGACGCCGATGAGCAGGGCGGGTTTCGGACACTCTTTTCAGCCGAACACCGACGTAATTCCCTGGCGAGTATTTTGACTTACTTTGCTTTCGGTGGCGCTTACGCGGGGTCGGCATTTTACTTTCCCACCTTCTTTGCGGAAGTTCGTGGCTATACACCGTCAGAAGCAGCTGACCTTGTTGGCTTGTCGAATGGCATAGGCATTCTCGGCTATCTCCTCGCCGCTGTAGTCGGCGAGTACTTTATGACGCGACGTAATGTTTTTGTCATCTGGGCACTAGGTGGCACGCTCGCACTAGCTGGTCTGATGTGGCTGCCAAATAGTCGCCTGGAGGATATGATTTGGTACGCATGCACAGCTGCGTTGTTTTACGGCTCGCTCGCCGTGTTGCCTGTATTAGTTGCAGAAATATTTCCACAGAAAGTCCGTGCCAGCGCATTGTCAGTCTGTGCTTCAGCGCCGCTAAGCCTCGGCTTTGCGGTCTTTCCGTTAATCGTTCCGTTTGTGGTTGGACAAGTTGGCTGGGAACTTGGATTTACGATTGTTATTTGTCCATTACTGGTCATCTCGACAATCGCTGCCATGTTCTTGCCAAATCGTGCATCCGGGCTTGCGTTGACGGGCGATGACAGTTCTAGTGAGGTAACTACATAATGGCTGCTAACAATTTGCCTTCTGAGATGACGCAGGCACTACACCAGGATCTCATGGCAATTGTTGCCGAAGAGAACGTGATTCTGGATGAGGAAAATCGAACACTGTTGTCTCATGATGTGTTCTATCGCCCCGATGTGATAGCCGATTCTGTTGTGACGCCGACGTCGACCCAGGAATTGGCAGACGTTGCAGCTGTCTTGCAGAAGGCCGGCATGGATATGCATGTTCGTGGCGGCGGAATGTCATATACGGATGCGTATACCCCTGTAAAAAGTGCATCGGTGTTGATCGACATGCGAAAAATGAATCGCATTGTTGAGATCAATGAGGAGGACATGTATGTAACTGTCGAGACTGGTTGCACATGGGCAGAGCTGAACGCCGAGCTCGAGGCGAGAAACTTGCGCACGCCATTCTGGGGCCCCTTGTCAGGTCTGGTTTCAACGATCGGCGGCGGTTTGTCACAGAATAATGCGTTTTTTGGTGGCAGTACCTGGGGAACGACCAGTGAAAGTCTTATTGCCCTAAAGGTTGTAGTTGCAGACGGCAGGGTAATAGAAACCGGCAGTGCTTCAACTCAGGGTGGGAAGCCCTTCTACCGTTACTACGGTCCCGACCTGACCGGCATTTTTACCGGCGATTCTGGTGCAATGGGAATAAAGACGGAGGCGACTTTCCGACTTATTCGACGACCCGCAGAGACGGGGTTTGCATCATTTGAGTTTTCGACGGCTGAGCATTCGGCTGCCGCAATGTCGACAATGTCGCGCGAGGGTCTCGGAGCAGAACTATTCGGCTTTGATCCGGGGTTAACGGCAATGGCGATGTCGCGCGGAACCTGGAGCGACAAGGTTAAAATCGTGAAGGACCTGGCAAAGGCGGAGGGTTCCGCGATCGCGGGTATTAAGCAGGCTGCAAAAACTGCAATCGCGGGCAAGTCGATCGCACACCGCGGTGGTTATTCTTTACACATCGTCTGCGACGGGCGGTCGATGGATTCCGTTAACGCTGATCTCGACGTCGCGCGAGAAATTGCAGCGCGGCACCATGGTAAGGAGATCGATAACTCTGTTGCCAAAGTAGTCCGCGCCGCGCCATTTGGCCCGGTCGACTCAATGGTTGGTCCGAACGGCGAGCGCTGGGTTCCGACACACGGCATTGTCGCGCATTCAGACGCACCGAAAATATGGAAAGCCATGCATGCGCTATTCGAAAAGCATGCTGCAGAAATCGAAGCGCACGAGGTTTCCTGGGGGTTTCTGACCTGCACAATGGCGAGCAATGGCTTCCTCATCGAACCGGTCATGATTTGGCCCGATGAACTGTGGCCGATGCACCGGCACTTCGTTCGCGACGAGCACCTGACGGGTATTCCTACTTATGCAGCGAACCCGGAAGCGCGCGAGTTTGTAACAGTAATGCGCGCCCGGCTTGTGGAAATTTTCTCGGACTTTAAGGCGGTTCATTTCCAGATAGGCAAAGCGTATCCCTATCGCGAACATCGCAAAGCGCCCACCTGGGCTTTGGTCGAAGCGATAAAGGCGCACGTCGATCCGAAAGCCCGTATCAATCCTGGCTGCCTTGGTCTTGACCCGGAGGGCTCTTAAGTGACGCGATCGTTTAATGATATAGTCCTAGGTCATTTGATGAGGTGCAGCAATGGATACTAATCTTCAGCACGGCATGGACATTCCGCAGAACCTTGGCAGCCGCGCTCGTGCACGCTTTGTCTCCGGCCTTCGCAGCTACGTTCTTAACAATATGGCGAGCGAACTGCGCCAGGACTACGAGGCGAATGTGGAACCGAAATGGCTTGAGTCTGAGGGCGCGCAACCTGTAAACGGTTGGGAAGTGCTCAAAGCAATTCGCGGCAGCGAATACTTCAAACAATACAGCAGCTTACGCTGTGCGACTCAAGAACTGGTATGGGATACCGTAATCGATTCTGTCGAGAACAATGTCGACAGTTTGCAGGAAAACTTCGCAAAGTTCAGTGCCGACCAGAGTCAGGCGCAGGGAACGCTAAGTTTGAATCCTGATCTCGAAATTCCGCGTTATGCCGACGCCGTTGACGTCCATCTGATGCCGGGTAACTACGGTGGCGTTGATGCGGCGATTGAACCCGGAGCAATCTATGATCATGGCCTGAACGTATTTGCGTTTGGCATGATGGGTAAACAGCTGAATGACATTGGCTGGTCCATGGCGAATTTCTTTCGTCTCAAATTTCCGGACATTCAGCCGCAGCGTATTGTTGATGTTGGCTGCACCATCGGCCATAACACGGTGCCGTGGAAGCAAACGTTTCCAGATGCCGAGGTTCATGGCATCGACATTGCTGCGCCGTGTTTGAGCTATGCGCACGCGCGTGCCCAGTCGATGGGTATCAGCATACATTTTCACCAGGGCAGGGCCGAGAGTCTCGATTTTGAAGACGCTAGTGTCGATGTTGTTTTTAGCTCAATGTTATTACACGAATTGCCGGAGGACGTGATTGATGCGTTTTTCGCCGAGGCATTTCGCGTTTTAAAACCGGGTGGTGTATTGATCAACATGGAATTGCCGCCGAACGATAGTTTGAGCCCCTACGATGCCTTCTATCTGGACTGGGACTGCTATTACAACAACGAACCTTTCTATAAAGCCTTCCGTGATCAGGACTACACGGAACTGTGTGCGACAGCTGGCTTTGACACAGAAAGATTTTTTGACTTCCAGGCGCCGCGCTACACATACATGCCTGAGGAGCAGTTTATTGAAGAAATGAATGATGAGCTCAGCTTCGATCAACACTAGGCACCGTAACTGAAGGTTTGCGCTG
>CAJQPL010000057.1 GCA_905480215.1 uncultured Woeseiaceae bacterium
GTATCGGAGCTTGGGTCAGCCCCAGAGCAAGGAGGACGAGGTCCTCAGCGATGGCTGGCCCTTTCGTATGTCTGAAAAGAATAAAAACAGCGGTCGCCAATCGAAGTGGCCGCGGTGAAACGTAAACTTAAAGATTGTCACTGGCCAAAAGTAGTCGGTGCGAGGTTTTGAAGATGACAATGGGTCTTGTTGGTCGCAAATGCGGCATGACACGTGTCTTTACGGAAGACGGGGTTTCGATTCCGGTTACCGTAATTGAGGCACAACCAAACCGAATCACTCAGGTGAAGACGGTGGAGAACGATGGCTATCGTGCGCTGCAGGTTGCGTCCGGAAGTCGTAAGGCCTCCCGTGTGACCAAGCCTGCGGCTGGTCACTTCGCTGCAGCGAAGGTAGAAGCTGGCGACCTGATGATGGAATTCCGACTTGAAGATAGCGATGAAGGTGACTTCGAGAAAGGGAATGAGCTCAAGGTTGATTTGTTTGAGGAAGGTCAGAAGGTAGACGTCGTTGGTACATCTATTGGTAAGGGCTTTGCCGGCGCGATTAAGCGTTGGAACTTCAGCATGCAGGACGCGACCCACGGTAACTCGTTAGCGCATCGTGCTCCGGGTTCGATTGGTCAAAACCAAACACCAGGTCGTGTCTTCAAAGGTAAGAAGATGGCAGGCCACATGGGTAACGTTCAGCGCACGATACAGAATCTGGAAGTTGTACGCGTCGACGCCGAACGTAATTTGCTCCTGATCAAGGGCGCCGTCCCGGGTCATGCAGGCGGTAGCGTCGTTGTACGCCCGGCTGTTAAGTACAAGAACAGGAAGTAGGGGCCGATCCGATGAAATTGAAACTTCAGGACAAGGGTTCAGTCGACGTAGCAGAAACTGCATTCGGCGCTGAATTTAACGAGCCCCTTATTCACCAGGTTGTCACGGCATATCTTGCCGGCGGTCGTTCCGGAACCAAGGCGCAAAAGAATCGCGCTGCAGTTCGTGGTGGTGGTGCTAAGCCCTGGGCTCAGAAGGGCACAGGCCGAGCTCGCGCCGGTACATCGCGCAGCCCAATTTGGGTCGGCGGTGGTCGAACATTCGCGGCCAAACCTCGGGATTTCGCGCAGAAAGTAAATAAGAAGATGTATCGAGCTGCTATGCGCTCGGTCATGTCAGAGCTGGTTCGTCAGGATCGCTTGGTAGTAGTCAACGACCTCGAGCTTGAGGCGCCAAAGACTAAGCTGCTCGCGACCAAGCTTAAAGAATACGATTTGGACAGCGTGTTGATCTTGAACGAAGCATTTGATGAGAAGCTCTTTTTGGCTGCTCGTAACTTGCCGAACGTTGGTATTTGCGATGTTGCGTCAATGGATCCGGTTGTTCTGATTCGCTTCGAAAAGGTGTTGGTAACGCTGCCAGCGCTGAAACTGATCGAGGGGCGTTTGTCATGAGTCAGGCTCTGCATCAGGAACGATTAATGACGGTTATTCGCGGCCCGCACCTTTCTGAAAAGGCGCACATCGCTGCAGAGAATAATCAGGTTGTACTGAAGGTCCGCGTCGATGCAACGAAGAAAGAGATTCAGCAAGCCGTTGAATTGCTTTTTGAGGTCAAAGTCGAAAATGTTCAGGTTGTGAACGTCAAAGGTAAGACCAAGCGTTTTCAACAGACAACTGGTCGTCGTCCGGGCTGGAAAAAAGCCTACGTGAAGCTCGCCGACGGAACGTCCGTCGAAGAGCTCTTCGGCACCGAATAGGGGAACGGTAGTGTCACTGCATAAATCTAAACCGACATCACCAGGACGACGTTTTGTCGTTGCTGTCAAGACGCCTGAGTTGCATAAAGGCAAACCTCACGCACCGCTTCTCGAGAAGAAGTCTGGCAAGGGTGGTCGCAACAACAATGGTCGTATAACGGTTCGGCACCAGGGTGGCGGGCATAAGCAGCACTATCGCATTGTTGATTTCAAGCGCGACAAAGATGGAATTCCAGGCGTTGTTGAACGTCTTGAGTACGATCCGAATCGAAGCGCTCACATTGCGTTGATCAAGTATGCCGATGGCGAACGCCGTTACATTCTGGCGCCGAAGAGCGTTAGTGCCGGCACCGCGATCATCAGTGGTGAGGATGCACCCATCAAGCCAGGTAACGCGCTGCCAATTCGTGCGATTCCCGTTGGTACTACGGTGCACAATATCGAAATGAAACCAGGCAAGGGCGGGCAGTTAATTCGCTCCGCCGGTGGTTCGGCACAACTCGCAGCTCGTGATGGCGCTTATGCAACTGTGCGCTTACGTTCTGGCGAAACTCGCAAAATTCACATCGACTGCCGCGCAACAATTGGCGAAGTCGGTCACGGTGAACACAACCTTCGCAAGCTCGGCAAGGCCGGTGCCAAGCGTTGGAGAGGTGTTCGTCCGACGGTTCGCGGTGTTGCGATGAACCCTGTTGATCACCCACATGGTGGTGGTGAGGGTCGTACATCCGGTGGCCGTCATCCGGTAAGCCCATGGGGCACGCCGACAAAGGGCGCGAAAACGCGTTCAAATAAACGTACCGACGGCATGATTATTCGCCGCCGCAAGAAGCGTAAGTAAAGGACTTAGAGAATGCCGCGTAGCGTAAGAAAAGGCCCATTCGTCGATAATCATCTGACGAGAAAGGTAGCCGTAGCAGCGAAGGCGAACGACCGTCGTCCTATCAAGACCTGGTCACGTCGTTCAATGGTGCTGCCGGACATGGTTGGTTTGACGATTGCTGTTCATAACGGTCGTCAGCACATACCGGTATTGATTTCAGAGAACATGGTTGGTCACAAACTCGGTGAGTTTGCTATGACGCGCACGTTCCGCGGTCACTCCGGTGATCGGAAAACGAAGTAGGAGAGCTCGGTCATGCACGTTGCAGCAACACTTAGATACGCACGAATTTCTCCTCAGAAATGCCGTTTGGTGGCCGACATCATTCGCGGTAAGTCTGTTGATGACGCGTTACGTGCCTTGACGTTCTCACCAAAGAAAAGTGCTCGTATCGTCAAAAAAGTGCTGGAATCGGCGATTGCCAACGCCGAGCACAATCACGGTGCGGATATCGACGAATTGAAAGTCGCGACTATTGAAGTAAACGAAGCGCCAACGTTACGACGTTTTCGCGCTCGTGCAAAAGGTCGTGGCGCACGGATTATCAAGCGGAATAGCCACATCACGATCCGCGTCGGGGATGAGAAGTAATATGGGTCAGAAAGTACATCCAACAGGAATACGACTCGGCATTGTCAAGGACTGGGCGTCGAAATGGTATGCGGATTCGAAGTTGTTTCCGGAATACATTCAAGCCGATTACAAGATTCGTACCTTGATTAAAAAGAAGCTGAAAGATGCATCTGTAAGTCGCATCGCGATCGAACGACCTGCGAAGAAATGCAACATCACCATTCACACCGCACGTCCGGGAATTGTGATTGGTAAGAAGGGCGAAGATATTGAAAAGCTTCGTTCGCAGGTAGCGGCGATGACCGGCATGAATATTCAGGAAGTTCGCATCAACATCAGCGAAGTTCGCAAGCCTGAGCTCGACGCCACTCTTGTCGCTGAAGGCATCGCCCAGCAGCTTGAGCGTCGAGTGATGTTCCGACGCGCAATGAAGCGCGCAGTGACGAACACGATGCGAGTTGGTGCTGAAGGTATCAAGGTTAAAGTTGGCGGTCGCTTGAATGGTGCGGAAATCGCGCGCTCAGAGTGGTATCGCGAGGGTCGGGTTCCGCTGCACACATTGCGTGCGGATATTGACTACGGCACGGCCGAAGCACACACCACTTACGGTGTCATCGGCGTAAAAGTTTGGATTTTCAAGGGCGAAGTTTTTGACAAGCCTGAAGTAATTGCGGCAGAGCCGGCAGAAGCTAAAGCAGCACGTTCTTAAGAACGGCCAAGACGGATAGACGAAAATGTTACAGCCAAAACGCACAAAATTTCGCAAGCAGTTTAAGGGACGCAACCGCGGCCTCGCTCTGCGCGGAAGCAATGTTTCGTTCGGTGAGTTCGGACTCAAAGCGACAGATCGCGGTCGCCTGACAGCACGTCAGATTGAGGCAGCTCGTCGCGCAATGACGCGTCACATCAAGCGTGGTGGAAAGATCTGGATTCGGGTTTTCCCGGATAAGCCGATTTCCAAGAAGCCGCTTGAAGTACGTCAAGGTAAGGGCAAGGGCAACGTTGAGTACTGGGTATGCCAGATTCAGCCTGGTCGCGTTCTTTATGAAATGGAAGGTGTTACCGAAGAGATTGCTCGTGAAGCGTTTCAACTGGCTGCAGCAAAACTGCCTTTCGGTACCACATTTGTTAAACGGCAGGTGATGTGATGAGTGCAGCAGATCTCCGCGGCAAATCTACGGACGAGCTCAACGAAGAACTCGTTGCGTTACGTCGAGAGCAGTTCAATCTGCGTATGCAGCAAGCAACTGGCGAGTTGGCGAATCATCATCAACATCGAAAGGTTCGGAAAGATATCGCACGCGTGAAAACAGTTCTTAATGAACTTAAGGGTGCGGCGGGTGACATGAAATGAGTGAAGAAAAGAAAGCGCAACGTACGATTACGGGACGTGTAGTTAGCGACAAGATGGACAAGACGGTATCTGTCGCGATCGAGCGCTTGATTAAGCACCCGGTCTACGGCAAATACATTCGTCGAACAACGAAAGTAATGGCGCATGACGCAAATAATGAGTGCAAGCCGGGCGATCGCGTAGCGATCTCGGAGTGCCGTCCAATTTCGAAAAATAAATCCTGGTCAGTCGTAAGCGTTGTTGAACGCGCGGCGGACAAGTAATAACACTTAGGATGCAGTCATGATTCAGATGCAGACAGTTCTGGATGCGGCAGATAACTCAGGTGCCCGTCGCGTGCAGTGCATCAAGGTATTAGGTGGCTCTAAACGCCGCTACGCCGCAATTGGCGATGTCATCAAGGTCAGCGTTAAAGACGCTATTCCGCGTGGCAAGGTCAAGAAAGGTGAAGTTTATAACGCCGTTGTAGTGCGCACTCGTAAGGGTGTTCGCCGTAAAGATGGTTCGCTGATTCGCTTTGATGGCAATGCAGCAGTATTGCTAAATGCGCGTCTTGAACCGATCGGCACACGTATTTTTGGACCGGTTACGCGCGAATTGCGCAGCAGCCGTTTCATGAAGATTATTTCGCTGGCCCCCGAGGTTCTTTAGGACCTGGTTAGCACGGATAAGAGCTATGAATAAGATTAGAAAAGGTGATGAAGTCATCGTAACAACCGGAAAGGACAAGGGCCGTCGTGGCACTGTGCTTGAGGTTTTTGCTGATGATCGTGTGTTGGTTGAGGGTATCAACATCGCCAAGAAACACGTAAAGCCGAACCCGAATAGCACTCCGCCGGAGCCCGGTGGCATTCTGGATCGCGCTATGCCGCTGGATATTTCAAACGTGCTCATTTTTAACCCGAAGGCTAAAAAGGGCGAGCGAGTTGGTTTTCGCATTGATGACGGCAAGAAAGTTCGCGTCTTCAAGAGCGGTGACGTAGTAGACATTTAAGTAGGAGCGGCACTGATACCCGCGGGGCATAAAGCCGCGAACGGGGCCGAGCCCCTCCTGCAGTGAAGAGTAGAGACGATGGCTAGATTGAACGAAAAATATCAGAGCGAGCTTGCTGGAGAGATCCAGAAGAAGCTTGGCCTGAAGAATCGGATGCAGGTGCCGAAGATCACCAAGATCACTCTTAATATGGGTGTTGGTGAGGCGGTTGCCGACAAGAAGATAATGGATAAGGCGCGCGGCGATATGGAAAAGATCGCTGGTCAGCGGCCTGTGACGACGCTTGCCCGCAAGTCAGTTGCTGGATTCAAGATTCGTGATGGCATGCCGATTGGTTGCAAAGTCACGTTGCGACGTGAGCGTATGTATGAGTTTCTGGATCGTCTCGTGAATATTGCTATCCCGCGTATTCGCGACTTCCGGGGGCTGAATCCGAAATCGTTTGATCGGCAGGGTAACTACAGCATGGGCGTCCAGGAACAGATTATATTCCCGGAAATTAACTACGACGAAATTGATGTACTGCGTGGGTTGGATATCATCATTACCACGACAGCGCGTAATCCCGAGGAAGGCAAGACGCTTCTCGAAGCGTTTAACTTTCCCTTTAAGAAATAGAGGACAGCAGGAACGCTTTCGGGCGCGACTGCAGGAATAGGAAAAAGTATGGCTAAGAAGTCGATGATCATGCGTGAAGCAAAGCGGACCAAGCTAGTTGGTCGGCAGGCCGCTAAGCGCAAGGCACTTAAGGCGATCGTTCGCAGCATCCACAGTTCAGATGAGGAACGTGCTGTTGCTCAATCGAAGCTTAATGATTTGCCGCGCGATGGCAGTCCTACGCGACAACGCAATCGTTGCGCGATTACAGGTCGTCCACACGGTGTTTATCGGAAGTTTGGTCTCGCTCGAAACAAGCTGCGTGAAGCCGCCATGAATGGCGAAATTCCAGGCTTGACGAAAGCCAGCTGGTAGGCGGAGACAGATTATGAGTATGAACGATCCGATCTCAGACATGCTAACTCGCATTCGAAACGGCCAGGGCGCACGCAAAGTTAGCGTGGCTATGCCGGCTTCAAAAGCGAAGGAAGCAGTTGCGAAGGTGTTACAGGATGAGGGCTACATTTTAGGTTTTGCGACCGACGGTGAGGGTGCCACAAAACAGCTAACAATCGAGCTCAAGTACTTCGAAGGCGTGCCTGTTATTGAAACGATTCAGCGTACGAGCAAACCGGGTCTGCGGATTTACCGTGGTAAGGAAGAGTTGCCGAAAGTGCTGGGTGGTCTGGGAGTTGCAATCGTCTCAACGTCTGCGGGCGTAATGAGTGATCGACAAGCTCGGGAAAAAGGTATTGGTGGTGAGGTTATTTGCGTCGTTTCATAGCGCATAACCGCACGTACAAGAGACAGAATTATGTCAAGAATTGCAAAAAATCCGGTTGAACTGCCAAAAGGCGTTGAGTTCAAGCAAGAAGGCAACGTCATCACTCTTAAAGGTGGTAAAGGCGAGTTGTCGATGGAGCTGAATTCAGAAGTCGAATTGAGTCAGGGCGACGGTGTATTGAAGTTCGCACCTCGTTCAGGTTCGCGATTCGCTATGGCTATAACAGGCACAATGCGTTCGCTTTTCGCGAATATGGCGCAAGGTGTAGCGGAAGGTTTTGAGAAGAAGTTGGAGTTGGTTGGCGTTGGTTATCGTGCGCAGGCGCAGGGCAAGAGCCTGAATTTGCAACTCGGTTTCTCGCATCCGGTCGTTTACGTTGCACCGGAAGGAATTAGCATAGAAACGCCGAGCCAAACAGAAATATTGATTAAGGGCACTGATAAACAAGTTGTTGGTCAGGTTGCCGCTGAAATTCGCCGCTTCCGTCCGCCTGAGCCTTACAAGGGCAAGGGTGTTCGATACGCAGATGAGCGTGTCGTTCTGAAGGAAGCGAAGAAGAAATAATTAGGGTTACACCATGAAGCTGAATAAAAAAGACAATCGATTACGTCGTGCCCGCAGGGGACGTTCCAAGATTCGCGAGCTCGAAGCTACGCGCCTGAGCGTGCATCGCACACCGCAGCATATTTATGCGCAGGTGATTGCGGCTGACGGACTTAATGTAATTGCGTCTGCGTCAACTCTCGAAGCCGAAGTTCGCAAAGGCATCAAGAACGGCGGCAATGTTGAAGCAGCGGCCATCGTCGGTGCGCGAATCGCTGAAAAGGCGAAAGCGGCGGGTGTTGATACGGTTGCATTCGACCGTTCCGGTTTTCGTTACCACGGCCGTGTAAAAGCGCTGGCTGATGCGGCTCGTGAAGCCGGACTGAAGTTCTGAACATATACCTATTTAAGTGACTATTGGCGGCTTCGCCACCAGAGATAAATAATGGCTAGAAACGATCAAAATCAATCCAACGATGACCTCATTGAAAAGCTGGTTACCGTTAACCGTGTCGCCAAGGTTGTGAAAGGTGGCCGTCAATTCGGTTTCACAGCACTGACGGTAGTTGGTGATGGCGAGGGCCAGGTTGGATTTGGGTACGGCAAAGCGCGAGAAGTACCGATCGCAATTCAAAAAGCGATGCAATCTGCTCGAAAGAACATGATTAGCCTCAACTTGAATAACGATACCTTGCAATACGCGAAGAAAGGTCGTCACGGTGCAACGCTTGTATACATGCAGCCAGCATCTGAAGGTACTGGCGTAATTGCCGGTGGCGCAATGCGTGCGGTATTTGAGGCGGCCGGTGTGCGTAACGTACTGGCTAAGAGTTACGGATCACGGAATCCGATCAACGTTGTTCGCGCAACGATTAAAGGTTTAGCGGATATTCATTCTCCGCAGCAAATTGCAGCGAAGCGCGGCAAAAAAGTTAAAGACATCCTCGCCTAGTTTAGGTTGGGGACGGTAAACAAGAGACATTAGAGACAAGATCATGGCGAAGCCAAAAGAGATAAAGGTCACTCTGCTTAAGAGCAAATTCGGGCGACTGAAAAGTCATCGAGCCTGCATCGCTGGCTTGGGTTTGAGAAAGATCCGGCAGACAGTAACGGTTATCGATACGCCTGAAAATCGCGGCATGATTAATCGAATTTCGTACATGGTATCGGTAGAGGAAGCCTGACATGCGTCTGAATGAACTGTCACCGGGCAACGGTGCGAAAAAAGTAGCCAAACGTAAAGGCCGTGGTCACTCTGCTGGACAGGGTAAGACCAGTGGACGTGGTGTTAAGGGCCAGAAGTCGCGTTCCGGTGGATTTCACAAGGTTGGCTTCGAGGGCGGGCAGATGCCATTGCAGCGTCGTTTGCCAAAAGTCGGATTCCGCTCACGTATGGCGCGCCTAACGGCGGAGTTGCGTTTGCATGAACTCGATCTGCCTACAGCAGATGTTATTGATATGGACGTACTCAAGGCAATGAATTTAGTACCGGCATTCGTGACCAAAGTTAAGGTCATCAAGTCCGGCGAAGTCACAAAAGCAGTCAAGCTGAAAGGTCTCAAGGTCACCAAAGGTGCCCGAGTCGAGATTGAGAAAGCTGGCGGCAGCATAGAAGAGTAATTGGAGCGATCTTTAGATCGCGAACTTAGAAATGGCGAAAAAGCCCTCACAAAATCCGGCAGATGTAGCAAAGCAGGCGAGCAAACTTGGCGAACTCCGTGTTCGAATCATGTTTCTCATCGGCGCGCTCATCGTCTATCGATGCGGTACCTATATTCCGGTACCCGGCGTCGACCCGGTCGCGTTAAAGGATTTCTTTAACCAGAATTCGGGCGGGCTGCTCGCAACATTTAACCTCTTCTCTGGTGGCGCGTTGTCACGCTTTGGGATTTTCGCGTTGGGCATCGTGCCTTACATATCATCATCCATCATCATGCAGATGGCGAGTCGCATTGTGCCGAGTCTCGATGCCCTGCGTAAAGAAGGTGAGTCAGGCCGTCGCCAAATCGTTAAGTACACGCGATATGGCACCGTCGCATTGGCCAGCTTCCAATCGATTGCCGCCGCATCATGGTTGCAGGGTCAGGCAGGTTTGGTTGTTAATCCGGGCCCCTCGTTTATGATCACCGCCTGCATCACATTGGTTACCGGCACGGTATTCCTGATGTGGCTGGGTGAACAAATTACAGAGCGTGGTATCGGTAACGGAATTTCGATGATTATTCTGGCCGGAATCGTTGCGGGTCTTCCGGGCACGATTGCGGGTACGGCTGAACTGGTCCGCAGCGGTGAAATGTCGTCAGTCACGGCAATCCTTATGCTCATCGGTGGTATCGCAGCAATTATCTTCGTCGTTTACATGGAACGTGCGCAGCGTCGTATCGCAGTCAATTACGCACGTCGTCAGCAAGGCCGACGCATGATGCAGGCGCAGAGCACGCACTTGCCATTCAAGATCAACATGGCGGGTGTTATTCCGCCGATTTTTGCCTCGAGCATCTTGATGTTCCCGGCGACGATCGCACAGTTCTTCGGTCAGGCGGCCGATCCAACTGCAGTACAGAGAGCTTTGCAAACCATCGGTGCCAATCTGGGCCCTGGACAGCCAGTCTATGTACTGATGTACGCAGCATTGATTATTTTCTTCTGCTTTTTCTACACAGCTTTGCAGTACAACTCGAAAGAGACTGCCGATCAGTTGAAGAAGGGCGGAGCGTTCCTGCCAGGAATTCGGCCTGGAGCGAATACAGCAGAATATATTGACCGCGTCCTGACCCGGCTGACGTTTTGGGGTGCTCTCTATATTACGGGCGTATGTTTACTTCCTGAGTTGTTCCGCATGTTCTACCCGAGCATGCCGTTTAGCTTTGGCGGCACATCGTTATTGATTCTGGTCGTTGTCACGATGGACTTCATGTCGCAGTTACAAGCGCATGCTATGAGTCACCAGTACGACGGCATGATGCAAAAAGCCAACCTTCGCAATTACGGCAAGGGCGGCAAGAACAAGGACAAAAAAGACCGCTGACACCGTCAGCGTTTTGGAGAAAGCTCATGAAAGTAAGAGCATCAGTTAAAAAGATCTGCAGAAACTGCAAGATCGTTCGCCGCAAGGGCGTAGTGCGAGTTATTTGCACTGACGCACGGCATAAGCAGCGCCAGGGCTAGTCCCGGTCTATAGATAAGGATAGGTTAAGTGGCACGTATATCAGGCATAAACATACCGTTAGCGAAGCACGTAGTGATTGCGCTGACGTCTATCTTCGGCATTGGAGATACTCGCGCCAAGCAGATTTGCGAGGCGGCTGGTGTACCTCCGCATACGAAGGTAAAAGATCTTGCCGAGCCGGAGGTTGCGAAGCTCAGAACAGCTGTCGCGATTTTTACGGTCGAGGGTGATCTGCGTCGCGAGACGTCAATGAATATCAAACGTCTGATGGACCTCGGCTCATACCGCGGCATCCGTCACAGACGTGGTTTGCCGCTACGCGGCCAACGCACTCGTACGAATGCGCGCACCCGAAAAGGACCGCGTCGTCCGATTAAACGCTGATGTATCGCGGCTTTAAGGTCGCTAGTACAGACTGGAATTGAATATGGCAGAAGTTAAGAAAAAGAAGGTTAAGAAGCATGTTGTTGACGCAATTGCGCACATTCATGCTTCTTTCAATAATACGATTATCACGATCACGGATCGGCAGGGCAATGCGCTTTCATGGGCAACGGCTGGCGGATGCGGTTTTCGTGGTTCACGTAAATCCACCCCGTTCGCAGCACAGGTTGCGTCGGACAAAGCGGGCCGTGCGGCTCTCGAGTTTGGCGTGAAGAATGTTGATGTGCGTGTTCGTGGGCCAGGCCCAGGGCGAGAATCTGCAGTGAGAGCATTGAATGCGCTCGGATTCCGAATTCAAAACATTGAGGATGTTACACCCATTCCTCACAACGGCTGTCGCCCGCCCAAAAAGCGTCGCGTGTAGAGGCTGAATAATGGCAAGATATTTAGGACCAAAATGTAAACTGTCCCGTCGCGAAGGCACGGATCTGTTTCTTAAGAGTGGCATCAGGCCGCTTGAATCGAAGTGCAAGCTGGATGTTCCTCCAGGCGGTGCGGCGCAACGGCGTCCACGTCTGTCGGAGTACGGCATGCAGCTTCGCGAGAAGCAGAAACTGCGTCGTATGTACGGAGTGCTTGAGCGTCAGTTCCGCAATTACTACAAACGTGCGGCGCAGCTCAAAGGCTCAACAGGTGAAAACCTGCTGCGTTTTCTCGAAGGACGTTTGGACAATGTTGTATACCGCATGGGTTTCGCCTCAACACGAGCCGAAGCACGCCAGCTGGTGAGTCATAAGAGCATCGAAGTTAATGGTCGAATCGTTAACATTCCATCAGCTCAGCTCAAGGCCGGTGATGCGGTTAATATTCGCGCGAAAGCGCAAAAGCAACTTCGCATCCAGAGTGCAATGGAAATTGCAGGACAAGTTGGCCTACCCGATTGGGTGAATGTCGACACGAAGAAGATGGCGGGTGTTTTGACGTCGTTGCCGGATCGAGAAGATGTTCTTCCCGATATCAACGAGAACCTAGTCGTCGAGTTGTACTCGAAGTAGTCAGGAGGGTTTTTACCCATGCAAGAATCAGTACACGATTTTTTGAAGCCGCGCGTTGTAAAAGTATCGCCGGAAAACGATCTGTTGGCGAAAGTCACAATCGAACCTTTCGAGCGCGGTTTTGGCCATACGCTCGGCAATGCGCTGCGTCGTATTTTGCTGTCGTCTATGCCAGGCGCTGCAATCACTGAGGCGGAGATTGAAGGTGTGCTCCACGAGTACACCAGCATCGAAGGTGTGCAGGAAGATGTCGTCGACATTCTCCTGAGCCTCAAGCAGGTTGCCGTGACAATGAATACGCGCGATACAGCTGAACTGCGCGTGTCCAAGAAGGGCCCGGGTCCGGTTACCGCTGGCGACATTCAGCTCGACCACGATGTCGAGATCATGAATCCGGAATTGGTCATCGCAAACCTGACCAAGGCTGGCGAATTGAACATGATTTTGAAGGTTGAACGCGGTCGCGGCTATCGTCCGGCTACGCAACGTCCTTCATTCGAAGAGCAAGGCGGCCCAATTGGTCGTTTGCAACTCGATGCATCGTTTAGCCCGGTTGTCCGTGTAACGTATACCGTTGAATCGGCTCGCGTAGAGCAACGTACAGATCTCGACAAACTACTGATCGAAATTGAAACCAATGGCACGATCGATCCAGGTGAAGCTATCCGCCGTGCGGGCAGCATTCTCAAGGATCAGTTGTCAGTATTCGTTGATTTGCAGGGTCAGGAAGACGGTCTTGATACACAGGCTGAGAATCAGGTTGATCCGATTCTGCTTCGCCCAGTCGATGAACTTGAGCTCACTGTTCGTTCTGCGAACTGCCTCAAGGCAGAGAACATCATGTACATCGGTGATCTCGTACAGCGAACTGAAGTTGAGTTGTTGCGTACGCCTAATTTGGGTAAGAAGTCTTTGACAGAGATCAAGGAAGTACTGGAAGGTCACGGCCTTGGTTTGGGCATGCATCTGGACAACTGGCCACCCGCCAGCTTGCGTCCAGAGCACGAGCTCATGATGTAATTGAATTTGAAGGTTAAGAGAAATGCGGCATAAAAAATCTGGTCGTCGACTGGGACGTAACAGTTCACATCGAAAAGCAATGTTTCGCAACATGGCTACCTCGATGCTGAAGCATGAAACGATCAAAACGACGCTACCAAAAGCAAAAGAGCTACGACGAGTTGTTGAACCACTCATTACGCTGGCCAAGGAAGATAGCGTTGCAAATCGCCGTCTTGCTTTCAGTCGCCTGCGTGATAAAGAAGTGGTCGCTAAGCTTTTTACAGAGATAGGTCCGCGTTGCAAAGAGCGCCCGGGCGGCTATCTGCGTATTCTGAAAATGGCACCGCGTCCTGGTGACAATGCGCCTATGGCAATGATCATGTTGACGGATCAAGCTCCAGAGCCGGTCGTCGAAGAATAAACGCTCACCGCAATGCTGTGCGGGTTCGATCTAAAAAAGCCGGGTATTGCCCGGTTTTTTTGTGCCCGGCTATTTTAGTACCGGGTCCATAAGTCTCAGAAAAATAAGGAAAAAGCCAGCTCTGGCGTCCAACCATATTTGTTGTTGTTGTCCCATTTGTGAGTCTGCTCACAGTGTCTTTCGCCTAATCCTCTTATTCTATTGTTCATAGTCAGTGCCGAGGAAAAGCCGATCAGTAACGAAAAAACATTCGACGATTGCGTCATTATGACCAAGGACACGTTTGATCCTGACGCGGTTTTTCATGATGACATCGTGGACGACAAGGTCTTACCGTACCTAAGTCTGGCCGTGGACGGCTTGACGGAGATGGCTGACGGCAAGCAGGGTCGGTTGGAGCTGCGACCCGAGGATGCAGGAGCTAAGGATGCGCTCAAACCTGATACGACGATGCCTGTCGCCACCCTGGATCCTGATCAGCTGGATGTCTATGGCTGGGAGCCTAGTCTTTGGAAAAAGATCAAAGGCTACTTCGGCATTTAGTTGCGGAAAACTGCGCACCACTGCTGCAGTGCTACAATTCCGGCATGATATTCAATAACAAAACCGTGATTATTACGGGCGGGTCCAAGGGTGTTGGTGCTGCCACGGCACGCATGTTTGCAGATGCAGGGGCTAACCTGATGCTTGTTGCTCGCAACAAGAAAAACCTCGATTTGATCGCTGAAGAAGTACGTGACAAGACCAGAGTTGAAGTGTTTGCAATGGACGTTGCCGATGCCGATGCCTGTATCGATGTATTCAAGAAGGCCATGTTCGAGTTCGGACGAGTGGATATTCTTGTCAACAATGCCGGCTGTCATGAGCGTGGTCCGGTGCAGAAGGTCGATGCTGTCGATCTCGGCAAGATGATCGACGTCAATCTTAAGGCGCCAATAATTCTGAGTCGAATCGCGATCCCTTATCTTCAGGACGCGGGCGGTGGAGCAATTATCAACGTGGGATCGCTGGCGGGACGTGCACCGTTACCGGGATATGCCGCTTACGGCGCGAGCAAAGCGGGGCTGCGATCATTCACCTATGCGTTGGGGGCTGAGCTCGCTGACAGTGGCATCAAATTGGCGGTGATTGCGCCCGGGCCGATCGATACGGGCTTCATCATGGCCGATATCGATGCAACATCAAACCTGACTTTTTCACAGCCAATAAGTACGGCTGAAGAAGTTGCTCAGGTCGTTCTCGACTTATGTGGCAACAAGGTAACGGAGCAATCAATGCCAAGAGTCAGTGGTTGGCTCACCATGGGTTCCTACCTGTTTCCACGACTGCGTACTGTCTTGCAGCCAATGCTGGAGCGAAAAGGCGCGAAAGTTAAGGCTAAACTCAAGCTTCAACGAAAGCGAAAGCGTCTCGAGTCAGATTCTCCTGAGCATTGATTAGAACGCGCACGTTATCCTCGATACGAATGCCCCCAAACGGTCGCAACCAATCGACAGTCTTCCAGTTCACCTGACCCTCTGCCGGCGTTCCTCTGAGCTTTTCCAGCAACATATCTATGACGTACAGGCCCGGTTCGATCGTCAGCACCATATTCTCTTCGAGTACTCGCGTTAGCCGCAAGAATGGATGACCGCTTGGTGGATCGATAATAGTGCCGGATTCGTTCTCCATGAAGCCGCCAACGTCGTGAACCTGCAGGCCCAGTAAGTGTCCCAGGCCGTGCGGAAAGAACGCAGAAGTCACACCCGATTCCAGCAACGCATCCGCAGCACCTGAAGCAAGCTCCGCATCGACTAATACCGCGGCCAGTTTTCTATGCGTGTTGAGATGCAATTCTCGATAGTCTGCGCCCGCGACAACTTCACTGACGATTTCCTTTTGCATGACCTCCATTCTGTCAATGAGCGCCTGGAATTGTTGATCGCCGTGTGAGTAGGTGCGTGTGATGTCGGACGCATAGCCGTAAATTTGTGCGCCTGCATCGATGAGTAGGGAGAGCATTTCGACCGGTGGCTCTCTATCCCTATCGGTGTAGTGCAACACCGCACCATGCTGGTTGAGAGCCACGATATTTCCATACGGTAATTCGGGATCTGTGTGGCTTACTGCTTTGCAGTAAGCGCGATGAATATCAAATTCCGAGCTGCCATTGCGAAACGCCGTTTCGGCAGACAGGTGACCTTTTACGCTGCGTCTGGACGCGGCGCGCATAGCCGCAATTTCATACTCGGTCTTCTCGCCGCGTGCGTAATGCAGAATATCAACGGCTTTTGCTGGATTAACTCGCTCGATACCGAACGCTGTTGCTGCGTCGATAATCTCACCAATGAGGATGCACTTTTCGCGATCAACTGGCAGGTGCGCAGCAATATCCTGCAGCGAATGCACGATCCGAATATCGAAGTGATCAGTCCAGTAGCCACTCGGCGCACCAGGGACAACATGCCAGTAGTCTCGTGGCTGATAGTAAACGAGTAGCGGCTTTTCACCTTGCGCATAAACGATATAAGAAAATGGCAGGTGTACCAGAGGCAACCAGGCGACAAAGTGCGGGTTAGGTCGGAACGGCATCTCGTAATCATCAAGAAACGAAACTCTTGGATTGCCCGAAAAGATTACAGCGTGGCTGGCACCGGCTTGCTCGAGCGCATAATCGTAGCGTGTCGTAACGGTTTCGATGTGCGCGCTATATAGGCCGCCAAGCGTTGAATTGGTTTCTGCGCAATTAGTGTTCACCGACAAATCATACCCTGTTGCCGAGCTCGGCGACGAGTGCCATCATTAACACTATTGCAAATGGTAGGACTGAAATCTGCTCGTTAGGAGCAGTGGATGAGAGGCAAGATATGGTTCTTGAGCATCGCGATTACTGTCACCGGAGTGGGCGCTGTGGCCACATCTGACCCGGGCTATGATCGGGTTGCCGGTCGCTCTCACGCGTCTCGGTCTGAGGTCATTGCAGCGCACGGGATGGCCGCAACCAGCCAACCGTTGGCGACGCAAATTGCGCTGGATGTTCTAAAGGCCGGTGGCAATGCCGTTGATGCAGCGATAGCTGCAAATGCAGCGCTCGGATTGATGGAGCCTACGGGCAGCGGTATCGGTGGCGATCTTTTCGCCATTATTTGGGATGCAGAAAAGCAGGAGCTGGTTGGTCTGAATGCATCCGGCCGTGCTCCGAAGGCGATGACGCTTGAATACTTCCAATCCCGCGGCATCGGTGAGATTCCGCCATTCGGCCCGCTACCGGTTAGCGTGCCCGGCGCGGTGGATGGCTGGTTTGAAATGCACAATCGATACGGTCGCCTCGCAATGCAGGATGTGCTGGCGCCGGCTATTGCGTACGCGCAAGACGGATTTCCGGTTTCCGAAGTGATTGCACATTATTTCAGTTCCGACGAGACGTGCATCGGCGACTATCCCGGATTCAATGACACTTTCATGCCGAACGGCCATGTCCCGCGCAAAGGCGAAATGTTCAAAAACCCTCGTTTGGCGAAGACTTATCAGCTAATCGCCGAAAAAGGCCGTGATGAGTTTTACAAAGGCAGCATAGCTAAGCGCATTGATGCCTTCATGGCTGAGCAGGGCGGCCTGCTGACTTATGACGACCTCGCCGCACATGAGTCCGAGTGGGTCACTCCGGTGTCGAGCAACTATCGTGGTTGGGATGTATATGAGTTGCCGCCAAACGGACAGGGCATTGCCGCTTTGCAAATTTTGAACTTGCTTGAAGGCTACAACCTTGCGGCGATGGGTTTTGCCAGTGCCGAGTACGTACACACATTTGTCGAAGCGAAGAAGCTGGCCTTCGAAGATCGCGCCAAATACTACGCCGATATGGATTTTGCCAATGTGCCAGTCGAGAAGCTGATTTCGAAATCTTACGCTGAGGAGCGTCGCAAGCTTATTGACGCGGACGTCGCATCAGAAGCACCGCCGGCGGGTGATGCGAAGCTTGAGAACGGCGATACAGTCTATCTCACGGTTGCAGATGCAGACGGCAACATGGTGTCGCTGATTCAAAGTAACTATCGAGGCATGGGCTCGGGGATGATTCCCACTGACCTTGGATTCGTGCTTCAGGATCGTGCTGAGCTATTCGCACTCGATAGTAGTCATGCAAACGTCGTGGAAGGTGGTAAGCGTCCATTTCATACCATAATTCCAGCCTTTGTTATGAAGGATGGCGATCCGCTGATTAGTTTCGGTCTCATGGGCGCCGCGATGCAGCCGCAGGGGCATGCCCAAATCATAATCAACATGCGTGATTTCGGTATGAATCTTCAAGAGGCCGGGGATGCGGCGCGCATCAATCACATAGGTTCATCGTCGCCGACCGGGACAACGATGACGGACGGTGGTGTTATTCATTTGGAATCGACGTTTAGTGATGAAACGCGCGCGGCACTCGAAGCAATGGGCCACACGCTCGGCGAAAGCGATGGTAGCTTTGGCGGGTATCAGGCAATCATGCGTGACAAGGAACAAGGCGTATACTACGGCGCCAGTGAAGTACGCAAAGACGGACAGGCAGCGGGATACTAAGGATGGCTAAAGAGATTTATCTCACCGGGATCACGACCACGGGAACGCCGCACATAGGAAACTATGTGGGAGCGATTCGTCCGAGCATCGCGGCGAGCAAAGATACGAACAAGAGTAACTTCTATTTTCTGGCCGACTTTCATGCGCTGGCGAAGAATGAAGACCCGAATAAGATCAGCCAATCCACACTGGAGATAGCGGCAGCGTGGCTGGCACTGGGGATGGATACCGAAAACTCAGTGTTCTATCGGCAATCGGACATACCTGAGATTCCCGAGCTCACCTGGATTCTTACCAGCATGACGGCGAAGGGCCTCATGAACCGGGCACATTCGTATAAAGCTGCCGTGCAGGCGAATCTCGAGGGTGGCAACAAGGATCCGGACAAGGGCATTACAATGGCTCTATATAGTTATCCAGTTCTGATGGCCGCTGACATCCTGATGTTCAAAGCAACCAAGGTGCCTGTTGGCAGGGATCAAAAACAGCATGTGGAAATGGCCCGGGATATCGCGCAGCGTTTTAACCATCACTTTGGCGATGTGTTGGTGCTGCCGGAACCTGTGATTGACGAGCATACGGCTGTATTGGCTGGCTTAGATGGACGCAAGATGTCGAAGAGCTATAACAATACGATTCCGTTATTTGCAGCCGAGAAGAAGTTTCGTAAATTGATCATGAAGATCAAGACCAATAGTCTTGAGCCAGGCGAGCCCAAAGATGTTGACGGCAGTACCCTCTACGATATTTACAAAGCGTTCGCGACGCCAGAGGAAACTGCTGAAGTCGAAAAACTCTATGCAGAGGGCATCGGCTGGGGTGACATGAAACAACGATTGTTCGAATATATTAATGATCACATTAGTCCGGCACGCAACGAATACGATCGACTAATGGCGGACCCGGGCATTGTCGAGGCGGAACTCAAAAAAGGCGCCATAAGGGCGCGAGAATTTGCCGTTCCGTATCTTGATGAGATTCGGAGTGCGATTGGCATTCGCAAATTGGCTTAAGAATGAAAGGACGTTCGTGACAGAATCAACAGCAACCGATTGGCGACAGCTGCGGGAATTCGCCGGAGTAGACTTGAATCAGTCTTTTATTTTGTCCTGGCATGCCGAGTTCGAGCTATTGATGGTGGACATTGATCTGTTTCTGACCGAAGAGCACCCGTTTTATGAAGAACCGCGCCCGGCCGAAAAGTTCTGCATTCGCCCTGCAATAGTCGAGTTTTCGCTTTGCGAAGAAATTAGCGTCGATGGCAATACGAGCGGAAGTATTGATGAAATTGCTGCAGCCCTCGGCCATGGTGCAATTGATGGTCTGCGTCGCCTGGAAGACGGACGTTGCGAGATAAACGGCAGTTTTGGCACCGTTGTCATCACGGCTGAGCGGCCGTTGCTAAGGCTAAAGGGGCCATAGAGGCGAATAATGAGCCAGGAAAATCGTATCGACTATGTCGAAATTCCGGTGACTGACCTGGCCGCTGCGCGCACATTTTTTGAAGCGCTATTTGGTTGGACGTTTCAGATGTGGGGCGACGATTATATGAGCTTCAATGATGGCCGTCTGGTAGGCGGTTTTTGTCGTGCCAAAGAGGCGGCGCCTGCGACGGGTATACTGGTGATCTTCTTTAGCGCGGACCTGGAGCGGGACCTCGAGCGCGTGCAGCAACTGGGTGCTACGATCTCGCAAGATATTTTTTCTTTTCCGGGAGGGCGACGATTTCATTTTATCGATCCAACGGGAACGGAATACGCAATCTGGTCGGCTGTTAATTAGTCGTCGAATGGAGAAAAATAAATGGCCGTATTAATTGACCACCCCTGTGTACAACACAAGCTCGCGATCATTCGCGACGTTGATACTGGACACAAGCGCTTTCGTGAGCTGGCGACAGAAATTACCAAATTTGTCTGTTACGAAGCCCTCAAGAACATCAAGACCAAGCAAGTGTCAGTGCAAACTCCCGTCGCAGAGGCGATTTGCCGAAAGCTGGATACCGATCTGGTGGTAGTCCCTATCTTGCGCGCCGGCGTCGGCATGTTGGAAGGCATACTGGAGCTTGTGCCAACTGCGCGCGTAGGTTTTGTCGGTTTGTACAGGGATGAAGAGACCAAACTACCAGTGACCTATTACGAACGATTTCCGACACAGGTAAGGGGCGGCACCTGCATCATCGTCGATCCGATGTTAGCGACCGGGGGTTCAACCGTTGCGGCCATCGACAAGCTTAAGCAGAGTGGTGCCGGCAATATCGTAGTCGTCTGCATCGTTACCTGCCCGGAAGGAATTGAACTGGTTGAAGCAGAGCATCCGGACGTGCCGATATATGCGGCGGCAATTGATGAAAAACTGGATGAGAGGAAATACATTGTGCCGGGTCTGGGTGATGCCGGTGACAGGCTGTTTGGCACCAC
>CAJQPL010000058.1 GCA_905480215.1 uncultured Woeseiaceae bacterium
CTTGAAGGCATCAACATGCTGGAAGAGCCGATCGTCTTTCGTGGCCGCACAGAACAACAAGTACAGGCCTATATTGAAGGCGATATGCGTTTAATGCTGGGTGCACGGTACACATTCTTCTAGAGGTAGAAGTCGGCAAGATCAGAAAAGCAGGTACCTGGGTGCCCACCGACATGTCGTCGGTGGGCACCCGCTTTTTTTTCATTTCCCCACAGCGTCTGGTGCTTTTTCGTAGCAACAGTAACGCCGCGCTCTCGGCCAGTGCCTTTTGCTTGCGGCGACGCTCCTTCTCCAGCGCACGGATACGCGCATTGAGCTGCTTTACTTCCGCCGCCGCTTCGAGGGTCTGACGACAGACCACGCGCTCAAGGCCGGCACCGACTTCGGATTTTCGTCCGGCATCGTTACCATCTCATTAAAATACTCGGCGCATTTCAAACGCAATATTCTTTCCGGCGTTGCGAGCGTAAATCGTCCTACAGCCGGCGTGGCATATCATGTTCCGTTCGAAGAAACGAAAGGTTTCAGCTACGGCGCCCGCGAGCAGGGTGCGTTTGCAAAAGAGTTTTACACAACCATTAAAATTGCGTATACATTGGTCTGAATAAAAACTGGTCTGAAAAAAAAATAACCGACCGAGGGAGAAAGAATTGAGTATCAGGATCGGAATTATTGGTCTGGGCTTTGGCGCGGAATTCATCCCTATCTACCAGGCGCATCCGTCTGCGGAGCTGGTTGCCGTGTGCCAACGATCGCAGGCATCGCTTGATGAAGTTGCGAATCGATATTCAATTCCAAAACGCTACACCAGCTATGACGATATGTTGGCCGACCCTGACATTGATGCTGTGCATATCAATACGCCCATTCCGCTGCACGGTCAGCAGTCGATTCAGGCGCTGAAGGCCGGCAAGCATGTCGCTTGTACTGTGCCGATGGCAACGACGGTTGAAGAGTGCGAAGAGATTGTGCGTCTATGTGAGTCGTCGGGTCTCAAGTACATGATGATGGAGACCGTTGTTTACTCTCGAGAGTATCTATTCATGAAAGAGCTCCACGAAAAGGGTGAGCTCGGCGATATTCAATTTCTAAAAGCATCGCATCAGCAGGACATGGAGGGCTGGCCGGATTACTGGCCGGGTCTGCCTCCAATGCATTACGCCACGCACTGTGTCGGGCCGATTCTCGGGCTCGCCCAAACAGATGCGTTGTCTGTTTCCTGTTTAGGTTCGGGACGTATCAGACCTGAATTGCAAGAGCACTACGGATCGCCATATGCAGTTGAGTCTTGCCATATCAAATTGGCCGATTCAGATGTTGTTGGGCATGTATACCGGTCTTTGTTTGATACCGCGCGGCAGTATCGTGAGGGGTTTGAAGTTTATGCCTCCAAGAAGTCGGTGGAGTGGCCTTTAATTGAAGGTGAAGAACTCATCGTGCATACGGCGGGCAAGCCAGAAGACGAAATTCCAGAGCGTGTAGCCTGTCCGGATTACGCGCACTTACTGCCCGATGAGATTGCGCCATTCACTCAAGCCGGTGTTTACAACAAAGACGATGAAGAGCATCTGTCATTCACGCAGGGCGGCGGCCACGGCGGGTCTCACCCGCATCTGGCGCACCAGTTTGTGGATATGCTGGAAACAGGTAAACAAGCGTATCCCGGGCCGCGAGCATCAGCGAATATCACTTGCGTCGGAGTGCTGGCGCACGAGTCGGCGATGAATAATGGCGTCGAAATGGCGTTACCCGAAATCACACTTGGAGGTGACAAATGAGTGCTACGCTAAAACACATTGCGGACTTTAGTGAGGCTCAGAAACGCTGGTTGTTCATTGGCTGTTTTATTGCCTTGGCAGCGACCTCGTTCGGCTTTGTCGTCCGTACGGTGCTCATGGTCGAGTGGGGCCTCGAATTCAATCTGACTGAAGTACAGAAAGGTGAAATATTTGGCGTCGGTTTGTGGCCATTCGCCATCAGCATCATTCTTTTTAGCCTGGTCATTGACAAGATTGGTTACGGAAAGGCGATGGCGTTCGCGTTCGCGTGTCACGCTTCATCGGTCGTCCTGACGATTTTCGCGACAGGCTACTGGTCCTTGTACATCGCTACCTTTATCGCCGCACTTGGCGCCGGTACGGTCGAGGCAGCGATCAATCCTGCTGTTGCAACTATGTATCCAAAAGATAAAACCAAGTGGTTGATCATGTTGCACGGAGGTTGGCCTGCAGGTTTAGTGCTGGGTGGCATGTTGGCGATTGGAATGGGTGCTCTCGCGTGGGAGTGGAAAGTAGCGCTCATATTGATTCCTACCCTTACTTACGGCGCCATGCTGTTCAAGCATCCGTTTCCCGTCAATGAGCGCGTCGCGAGCGGCGTGTCTTACAACGCCATGCTGAAGCAGGCCGGTGGCCTGGGCGCCTTGATCGTCCTGTACCTGATCTTTAGCGAGATTGGCCGGGTCTTTGACGTGGAGCCGTTGATCACCACCGGACTCGCAGTAGCAGTGGCGGCGGCCTTCGGTCTTTACGTGAAGTCCCTGGGTCGTCCGATATTTGTGATTCTATTGCTCATTATGATTCCACTGGCGACAACGGAACTCGGAACGGATGCTTGGATAACGCCGTTGATGGAAACAGAAATGGCTGCGCTGAATATGCATCCGGGTTGGGTGCTTATATACACGTCCGCTATCATGCTGGTGCTGCGACTTTTCGCGGCACCCATCGTTCACAAGCTATCGCCGCTGGGACTGTTGATGGCAAGCAGTGCAGTGGCGGCAGTAGGTCTCGTGGCGTTGTCGTCAACAACCGGCATGATGATATTCGTGGCGGCGACGCTTTACGCCCTCGGCAAAACGTTCTTATGGCCAACCATGCTTGGCGTCGTTGCTGAGCAGTATCCCGAAGGCGGTGCCTTGACGCTGAACGCGACCGGTGGTGTGGGCATGCTGGCAGTCGGCGTCGTCGGCGCGGTATTCCTCGGGCTGATTCAGGATCAATCGATTGAAACACAGCTAGCGGATGAGAATCCGGCTATTCATGCACAGGTTGTGTCGACCAAGAACAGTGTTTTTGGGGAATACGATGCGGTAGACCCGGCATTGCGTGCCAACGTATCAGATGAGGAGAATGTGATTATCGACCAGACGGTTGAGAAAGCGACACAAGGCGCACTCACAACGGTCGCTATCTTTCCGGTTCTGATGTTCTTTTCTTATCTCGGCTTGATGCTTTTTTATCGATCGAAGGGTGGCTACAAACCGAAAGAATTAGCAGGAGAGGGCGGAGGACAGCAGGCTGAGCCGGAAACTTTTATCAGGTGACACTATGTACTTTCCGCGGGTCGAAAACGCCAGAGACTCAAGTTCTGAAATGAGTCTTTGACGGCGAAGCTTTGCTGTTTACGGATCTAAAAAGCCCTTTGAATGGCCGCTTATTGAAGAGTATGATACAGACGAAGGTGCTCACTTATCCTTTGTCCAGGGAAGTTCTCACCCACACTTAGTACATGAGTTTGTCGACTCTAGTGTTAGCGATCGTGATCATCACCCCAATGCGGCCCAATCTGCAAATTGGACATGTGTTGGCTTGCTGGCGCATGATTTAGCTATGGAAAGTGGAGTCATTAAACGACTAACCGACTTCACATTATCAGCAACATAAAAAAATTCTGCTATTCAAATATAAACGGAACGAGGCCACGAACTGATGAAAAAACAACTCTATTTATTCTCTCCACTGATCTTCCTTTTTGTCCTGGTAGCATGCGGTGGCGAAAATAATGATACATCGGGCCAAACAAGTACCTCGGAGCAAACAGCTACCGCTGTTCAGAATAGCGGAGGTGCCACTAAGACTGGTCAGAAAAGCAGCATTAATAATACCGTCGATTGGGCTACTTATCGTGGCGATAATGAAGGATCTGCATACTCTTCTCTAAGTCAAATTACGACAGAAAATGTGCAGTTGCTGGAAGAGGTTTGGACCTACGATATAAGGAAACTTGTCGGGCCGGGTATGGAGTCGAACCCGATTATCGTTAAAGGGGTACTGTACTTTGCGGACCCTGAATTAAACCTGGTGGCCCTGGATGCAGCAACCGGCGAAGAGCTTTGGTTGTTTGAGCCCTCTAAGCATGATTCCCGGGGAGCGGACTTCCCCGCAGGAATTCAGCGGGCTGAGGTGTATTGGGAAGATGAAAATGGCGAAAATGCCAGGATTTTCCATCTGGCAAAAGATGTAATTTTTGCTGTTAACCCCGATGACGGAACGCTTATCGAGTCGTTCGGCAAAGGCGGGCATATTGATCTATGGGAAAACCATGTTTGGCCTGCTCATCTGGTGATAAACAAATTGTCCAACAACTCGCCTCCGGCAACGTACAAGAATTTCTTAATTGTAGATTCAAACGTGTTCGAGAACAGAGAGGAACCACCCGGTAATGTCCGCGCGTTCGACACATTGACCGGCGAATTCAAATGGAGATTTCACACCATTCCTCTGCCAGGCCAGCCTGGGTACGAGACCACGGAGTGGGAAGAAAATATGAATTACGGTGGCGCCAACTCATGGGGTGGCTTCACCGTAGATGAAGAAAGAGGCTGGGTATTTGGTGCTACGGGTGCAATGACCGGAGGGATCCATGGTAATGGGGGAGCAAGACCTGGTACGAATCTCTATTCAAATTCCGTAATTGCCCTGGATGCAACGACCGGCGAGTTGCAATGGCATTTCCAAACGATGCACCACGATATCTGGGACTATGACATTGCTCCTGCGCCGATGTTGGCGACAATAAGCAAAGAGGATGGGACAGAACAGGATGTGGTCGTCCAAATGGGCAAGCAGGGTAAAGTCTTCGTGTTTGACCGGGATACAGGCGAATCGCTGTTTCCGATCGTCG
Source organism: uncultured Woeseiaceae bacterium (assembly GCA_905480215.1). Lineage (GTDB taxonomy): Bacteria > Pseudomonadota > Gammaproteobacteria > Steroidobacterales > Woeseiaceae > UBA1847. Next base: position 4,906 of record CAJQPL010000058.1, read on the forward strand.
AGAAACCTGTTCCGACTGATGCCCCGCCCGGTGAAGTTCCGTATCCAACGCAACCGTGGCCGCTAAAACCAGATCCCCTGGTACGCACGGAGTTCTATGAGTCTGATCTAACGAACATCACACCGGAGGCTCATGCATCCGCGCTGGAGAAGTTCAAGAAGCTAAAATCAGGACCGATGTATACGCCTCCAAGTATCGAAGGTACCATTGTCCAGCCGGGTATTCATGGCGGAAATGAATGGGGAGGGCCGGCTTTTGATCCGGAAACAAATATAACCTACGTTAACGTAAACGACTTTCCGTTTATTTTGACGACGGTCCCGATGCAACCCGATCAATTTGCAGATATGTCGGATCTGCAGCGAGGCAGCACAATATACAGCGCGCAATGTGCAGCTTGTCACGGTGGTGAAAGACAAGGCGCGACCGGCCTGCCTCTGATTAATCTGGCGTTTAGTGCCGACGATCTCAAAGAGATCATTACTAAAGGCAGAAATGCGATGCCGGCATTCCAGTATTTCAAAGACGATGAATTGGATTACCTGGTCGCGTTCCTTCAGAGTGAGCCCGGTGAAGCAGAATCTACCGCAGATATTGATCTAACTGATAAGAGTTTGACGTGGAGCGGAGGAGAGGGCGAGCTTGCCTGGTCCACATCCACACCACAGTACATTGCTGCGTTGGATTATTTTACAGACCACATGGGGTATCACGCGATTAAACCGCCATGGGGCAAACTCATGGCTATAGATGTCGCAAAAGGTGACATTTTGTGGTCGATTCCACTCGGAGAATATCCTGGTTTGGTAGAAATGGGGATTCGAAATACCGGTGTTGAAAACTTTGGCGGAATGGCTGTTACAAAAGGTGGTGTAATTTTTATAGGGGCAACAGAAGATAGCCGATTCAGAGCATTTGATAAAACCAACGGTGAGCTTTTGTGGGAATTTGAGATGGATGCACCTGGCTTCGCTAGTCCCTCGGTTTACGAAATTGATGGAAGACAATATGTTGCGATTGTCGCAGGCGGCGGCGGCGGTCGTTATCGTTCGCCTGTAACAGGGCCTCTTGGAACGAGGCTTCATGTATTTGCTCTGCCAGAATCAGAAGTTCAATAAAGTATTGTAGAAGTACGCTGACCGGTTCATTGGGAATCGGTTCAGCGTACTTTTTAAACTTTGAACTGAACAAAGAAGCGACTCAAGCTACGAGATAAAAATCGAGGGCACAATAAATGAATACGATTTCAAATAAAAAAATACTCCTTTCTATTTTGGCGCTAATTTTGTCTGGTAGCCTGGCTCAATTCGCCGTAGCGCAGAACGCAGATCCATTGAAAATCTTGATGATTACCGGCGGGGGCCCTTGGCACGATTACAATACGCAAAAAGACCAGATTAAAGAAGGATTGTTGGAACGTCTTTCGAACATCGAAATTACAACTGACTATGAAGGTGCGGATACGCTCACCATGGAGTCAACTGATTTCCAATTCTCCCGTCATTTAGAGGATGACTGGGCCGCAGAGTTCGACGTCGTCATCTACAATCAGTGTAATCTTCAAGTTAAAGATGGGGCCTATGTAAAAGGAATCATCGCCGAGCACGTCAAGCATCAAGTACCTGCCGTTATGCTTCATTGCCCCATCCATCTCTACCAATATGCAGAGGGCGATGCAGCGGCTGAATGGTGGGATTTTACCGGTGCTGTTTCATACGTTCACGAGAAAGAAGATCATCCTAATACCGCTCCCTACACGATCGAGGTTCTGGAGCCGCAGCACCCGATCATGAAGAACTATCCCCTTTCCTGGCGGACGCCGGCAGGCGAGTTATATCTAATCGTTGATATGCATGATAATGCGACTCCGCTATCTCACGCCTATTCGGTGGAGACAGAATCCTATTCTGAAACAGCTTGGGTACACGAATACAAAGGCGTTCGAGTTTTCACCAGTTCATTAGGGCATCATAATGTTTCGATGGGTTCGGATGTGAATTTGAACCTTGTTGCATCGGGCGTGCTCTGGGCGGCAGGAAAACTCGACCAAGATGGTTCGCCAGCCCCGGGATATGAAGGAGATCGTGGACTTGGGTGGATATCTCTCTGGGACGATACGCTCAACGGTTGGATTGAAAGCGGCGGTGTCATGGATTGGACCGCTCCTTCCTGGTACGGCGGAGAGACGGTCTGGCCGACCGTCGATAATGCCTCGGCCGGAGAATCGTTCCGACTTGACGACGACACCCTAATGGTCGAGGGCGGTCAAAGAAATCTGTTTTATGACGGTCGGATCGCTGGTGGAAAATTCAAAAATTTCGAATTCAAGGTTGATGTCTATACCCATCCTGGGTCGGCTTCAGGGGTCTATTTTCATACCCATTACGAAGAGGACGGAACTCCTGCCTTTGGTTATGAAGCTCAGATTAACGCCAGCCGGGCCGGTGAGAGCAAGACCGGCAGCTTGATTGGGGCAAGCGAAGTGCAGACTGCCGCACACGGCGATAACGAATGGTTCAGCTACTACATCAAGGTTGACGGCAAGAAAGTAACGGTAAAAGTGAATGGTGAGACGGTCAACGAATTCACCGAAGCTGCAGATGTAGATGGACCGGGCAGTCTTCGCCG
>CAJQPL010000059.1 GCA_905480215.1 uncultured Woeseiaceae bacterium
ATCAAAATCGCTATAGCGTTTCGCTGAGCGCGGCTACGGTCATGATGGATCACGATTTCGAATTATTATGGCGGCCGGTTCCGTCCGCAGCGCCGCGAGCGATGTCGTTTGTGGAAACCATCAAAGGAAAACCCTACTACCTGCTCATGGTGATGCCACCGGATCAACAGGAGTTGTCCGCAGCCACTCTGCCGCGCGAAACGATATTCATTATTGATACCTCCGGATCCATGCACGGGGTTTCGATTCAGCAAGCCAAGCGTGCAGTGCAGCTTGCGTTAAAGGGCCTAAAGGCCGGCGATATGTTCAATATTATCGAGTTCAATTCAGTAACCACCTCTCTATACCGCGAGAGCAAAGCCGTAACGCCGCAATCGCTTCTTGCGGCATCCAACTTCGTTAAGCATCTGGAAGCAAATGGAGGCACAGAGATGCGCCCGGCACTTTCACGGGCACTCGACTCGCCGCCTGCAGAAGAACATCTGCGCCAGGTGGTCTTCATTACGGATGGCAGCGTCGGATACGAGGACGAACTGTTCTCTATGATTGAAGACCGGCTCGGTGACGCGCGTCTCTTTACTGTTGGCATTGGTTCAGCGCCAAACAGTTGGTTCATGCGCAAAGCGGCGCAAGCTGGGAGAGGTTCCTACACCTTCATCAGCGCCCTGCATGAAGTTGAGGAGAAAATGCACGGCTTGTTCATGAAGCTTGAGCAACCACAGGTAATTAATATTGAAGTTGAATGGCCAAGTAGCATTGTTAGCGACAGTTTTCCGTCGGCTATTCCCGATCTTTATCTTGGCGAGCCGCTAGTCGTCAAAGTCGAGGCGACTGGCAAGCTCCGCGACAACGATAGCGTTCGTATTAGCGGTAACTCATCAGCTGGAGCTTGGGCAGCAAACGTGCCGCTTGCAGATATCCCTGAGAGCCCCGGAGTGGCCGCCCTGTGGGCCCGCGCGAGGATTGGAGAACTCATGGATATAGAGCGACGTCATCCGCAGCCTGAAGAGATTCGAGCAGGTATCGTGCAAACCGCGCTCACACATCATCTTGTCAGTAAGTACACCAGCCTGGTGGCCGTCGACAAAACACCAGCAAGGCCCTTGAACGACCCACTCAATAGCGAACAGGTGCCCAACCTCTTGCCGTATGGGCAAAGCATGAATGCGATATACGGTTTTCCAGCGGGTGCGACTAAAGCTCCAGTGCTACGCCTTATTGGCATTGCCTGTCTGTTGGCGGCGCTGTTTCTTCTAGCTCTGCAACACATTAGCGGGCGTAGAACTCATGCATCCTGCCGCTACTAAACTGAGGAGACTGCTGGTGGCTTGTCTGCTGTGCTTCGGCTTTTGGCAACTCGGTCAGGGTGCGTATATTCCTGCAAAGGCATGGTTGGCTCAGGAACTGATGCAACGCGCCTGGGTTCGTGCGGGTAACGGAGAGTCGAGAGCTACACCCTGGCCCTGGGCTGACACCTGGCCGGTTGCGCGTCTCACTGCCAGATCCGGCGCAGTTGACCTAATTGTTCTCGCCGGTGATTCTGGCCGAACGCTTGCATTCGGGCCCGGCCATGTCAGCGCAAGCGCAATGCCAGGCGATGTTGGCAACGCGGTTATCGGCGGGCACCGTGACACGCATTTTCAGTTTTTGCAGCATGTCGAGTTGGGTGATCACTTCAGTATCGAGTCCAGTGAAGGCAAAAAGCATCAATACAAGGTATTTGCGCTCGACATTGTTGATTCGCGAAAAGGCAGCCTGTTACTCGATACGCCGTCTGCAATATTGAGTTTGGTTACCTGCTATCCCTTCGATGCGCACGCAGCAGGTGGGCCGTTGCGTTACGTGGTTACTGCGATAAGACTTGAGTGATTCAGCGGGTTTCGCCGCGGCTATTGAGTTTCAAAGCGATACCCTGTATTCGTCTGTGTCGTGGACTCCCCAAAAGCAAAACTCACCGAAGGGCCGGTAGCGCGGCACCTCGTCAATATGTCTTTGCCCATGTTAATGGGCATCTCGACCATGATGGCTCAGGGTCTGGTTGATGCCTGGTTTCTCGGACAAGTAGGGGACCGGGCACTCGCGGCTTTCAGTTTTGGTTACCCGATCCTGATGATCATCACTAGTGTCGCGATCGGCTTGAGCGCCGGCACATCGTCGGTTGTTGCACGTGCCGTTGGCAGTAACGACCTGCGGCGTGTCAGACGATTGACGACAGACAGCTTGTTCCTGTCTTTTCTGGTTACGGCAACGCTTGCGGGCATCGGCATTTGGACGATCGAGCCCCTGTTTCTGGCACTCGGTGCGCCGTCCGACATGATTCCCATGATCAAAAGTTTCATGACGATTCTCTATGTGGGCATACCGCTCTTCGTAGTAGGCATGGTGGGAACCAGCACCATGCGGGCGACGGGGGATACCGTACTCCCCGGCAAATTGATGATCGCTGCTGCGGTATTCAATATGATTCTCGACCCAATTTTCATATTCGGACTGGGACCGATTCCTGCCATGGGCCTCGACGGCGCGGCGATTGCTGCCTTGATTGCGCGCGGCACAATGCTTGTTGGCGTGCTCTATTTTCTTGTGCGCAAGCTGAAAATGGTGAGTTTCGACATACCGGATCTGCAAGAGCTAAAGAAATCCTGGGGTGACATCCTGCATGTTGGTCTACCCGCTGCGGGAACCAATGCAATTATCCCGGTCGCAATGGCATTCATTACTCGTATGATCGCAGACTATGGCCCTGAGGCCGTGGCAGGTTTTGGTGTAGCGAGTCGTATTGAGTCGATGGTGCTGGTCATTTACTACGCGTTATCGTCGGTGATTGGACCTTTTTCCGGTCAAAACCTGTCAGCCGGGAAAGAAGATCGCATTCAGTTGGCGCTGCGTCACTGCGCAGTCTTTTGTCTCGTGAGCGGCTTAGTGGGTGCGGCGCTGCTAGCGGCAGGGTCAGGCTTTCTGCCCGGCTTGTTTAGCTCGAACCCGGAAGTCATTCGCGTCGCGCAATTGTTCTTGTGGATAGCGCCAATTGGCTATGGCGCCTACGGAATTGTCATGGTTGTTAACGCTGCCTTCAACGGTTTGGGCAAACCGATGCCGGGCGTCTATATCAGTGTTGGTCGAATGCTCGTTCTGTACCTGCCAATAGCCTTCGTTGCGGAGCACCTGTATGGCATTGCCGGTATATTCGTTGCCTACGCGCTGGCGAACCTCATTTCCGGATTAATTGGCTACCTCTGGGCTAAGCGGGCTGCGCATAATCTTTGTGCGATAGCCCCAGTGCATTCCGATCCCACGACTGGCCATAAATAGCAGGAACGAAAACCATAGTCCGTGGTTGCCGTATGGCTGAGTCAGGTACCAGGCTGGTAAGAAGACCACAACAGCGGACAACACCATGAAGTTGCGCATCTCTTTGGCGCGCGTCGCGCCAACGTAGACTCCGTCATACAGATAACACCAAACGGAAACGAGCGGTGAGGCAATCAACCATGGCAGGTATCGCATCGCGGTATCTCGCACATCTTGAAGATCGGTCAGCATTGCGATGATCAACGGTCCTGTAAGCAGATATACGCCGGTGAAGCCCAGTGCGAAAAAGAACGACCACTTGAGCGTCAGATTCACAACGTGAGTCAGTGCATCCAGGCGTTTTTCCCCAACGGCTTTACCTACCATGGCTTCGGCGGCGTGTGCGATTCCGTCCAAACCGAATGCGGCGAGAGTCTGAAAGTTCATTAGGACCGCATTAGCAGCGAGCACCTGACCTCCGAGTCGCGCGCCTTGTGCCGTTACAAAAGCCAACGTGACCATCAGTGCCATTGTTCGAATGAAAAGGTTTGCGTTCACGGAGAAAAACGCCCGGTATGCAGAGATGCTTGTCAGCCGCGACCAAGGCCAGTGGCCAGCGCGTTTTCGAAGTGTTGCAATAGCGAATGATGCGCCCACTGCAAATCCGGTGTATTCCGCTATTACTGAAGCGAGTGCGACACCGTCGACAGTCATGCCCAGCAGAATTACGAACACCAGATCGAGAATGATATTGGTGATATTTATGGTTAAAAAGATTAGTAATGGAATGCGGGCATTCTGTAGCCCAAGAAACCAGCCAATCAATGCGTAGTTCGCGAGCGTCCCTGGCGCGCTCCAGATTCGAATAGAATAATACTCGGTCGCATAAGCCTGCGTGACCGCGTCGCCGCCAAGTAAACTGATAGCGAGCTCGCCTATCGGGTTTTGCAAAACGATTAAGGCCAGCGCGATCGCGAAGCTAACAATCAAGGCCTGCCCCAGTGCAGCGCGCAAGCCATCATTGTCATTCGCACCAAAATATTGCGCGGCGATTCCCGTCGTCCCCATGCGCAGAAAATTCATGCCGATATAGATGAACGTGAAAATCATGGCGCCGATGGCGACTGCGCCGAGATAGGTGGAATCGTCGAGGTGCCCGGTAACACCGGTATCAACCATGCCCAGCAGTGGAACAGACACGTTGGAAAGTATCATCGGTGCAGCGATGCGCCACATGTCTTTGTTTTGTGGGAGTTGAGGTGTGCTCAAGCCGGTCTTAGCCCCATCGCCTTAACCGAAAGCGTTAACTCCGGTCAGCTCCTTGCCAACTACGAGTTGATGCACAGTTTCCGTACCTTCATAGGTGATGACGCTCTCGAGGTTGAGCATGTGTCGAATAGGTACGTACTCTGCACTAATGCCGGCACCACCGAGTATGTCGCGCGCGTCGCGCGCTATATCGATAGCAGCCCGACAATTATTCCACTTAGCCATGGAAACTTGCGTCGGACTAAGGTCGCCACTGTCTTTGATTCTACCCAAGCGCAGCGACATGAGCTGTGCGCTAGTAATGCGACGGGCCATGTCGGCCAAGCGAATTTGAATTGTCTGCGTATTTGCCAGTGGCCGACCAAATAAGATTCTTTCTTGTGTGTAACGAAGAACTTCGTCCAGGCATGCCTGAGCGGCACCGATGACGCCCCAGGAGATGCCGTAACGTGCTTGTGTAAGACAGCTCAGCGGACCTCTAAGGCTCGAAACCCCCGGTAGTACGTTGCAATCAGGTACGCGAACATTGTTGAAGAACAGCGTTCCGGTAATCGACGCACGCAGTGAAAACTTGTTCTTGATTTCGTGGCTGTCGAAACCGGGCATATCCTTTTCCACGATGAATCCCTTTACACCCTCATCCGTTCTAGCCCAAACAACAGCTGCATCTGCAATCGTCGCATTAGTGATCCACATCTTCGAACCGTTCAGTATCCAATCGTCGCCGTCACGTTTTGCGTGTGTCTTCATATTGCTCGGATCGGACCCGCCATGCGATTCAGTGAGTCCAAAGCAACCAACTGCTTCGCCTTTGGCCATCGCCGGCAGCCAGCGCTGCTTTTGTTCTTCGGAACCGTATGTATGTATGGGATACATCACCAGGCTGCTCTGTACCGAGACAAAACTTCTAAGGCCGCTGTCGCCGCGCTCGAGTTCCTGGCAAATAAGGCCGTAACTAACGCCGTTGAGGCCCGCACAGTCGTATCCGTCAATGGAGCTACCGAAGAGGCCCATTTTTGCCACTTCGCCGATCAGGTGACGAGGAAACTCATGCTTCTCAAATGCTTCCTGCATCAAGGGAATAACGTTGTCATCGACGAATCGTGCGACGGTGTCTTTGACCATGACTTCATCTTCGCTGAGTTCCGAGCGAATATCGTAGAGGTCCATCGGGTCAAGTTTTCTGCTCACGGGTATTTCCTGAAGCTGTGTAAGTTGAGGCGTCGATTCTAACGGCTAAATAGGAATTCCGAAACGCCTGTATAGCCGCGATAGCAACCAGACGGGCGCAATCATCACTAATTGAAGGTCCTGAAAAACGCTGCGAGGTTCAGCCGCACGTCCCAGGGCAATGCCTGCAAAGCCTGCGATAAGAAAAGTGATGGAAATTGCAAATGGGTGATATCCGGAATTGCCTAGCCACAGTTGAAGCGTTGCCAGACCTAAGAGAAACGGCAACATGCCGATCGCAAGCGACAAGGAAATAATAAAATAGTAGATGGTGGTCGCCATCAAGAACGCGCTACCCCAGTTCAATAGCGGCGAGATGAGCTCAAATTCATGCGGAATTGGCAGGCTCCAGAGCATGCCAGTCAGGCCGAACACGAGCAGCGGTGCTGCCACCCAATAAGCCAGCGGATTTTGAAGATCCTGATGACTTTCCTCGTAGCGTTCTAACCAGTTGTCGGCATCGGTCATGGCTTCATTCTACATGCTGGTGACGGGACTGTGACGCAGTCGACACTGTGCCTGGAAAAAACGAATTATGTTGGTTATCCGGGATCGATTAAGTCTGTGTTCAGGTAGTGGACGCATACAATGCCCCTATAATCATCAAAGCATGAGGAATGATCATGAATACTCGATCTACAAAATTTATTCTTGCGTTGACTGTCATGAGCATTTTCGTAAGCGGCTGTACGACACTTGACGCGTATACGCGTGACGAAAAGATGAGCTCAGCAACGAAGGGCGCGCTAATTGGTGCAGCAGCAGGCGTTGCAGTCGGATTGATATCTGGCGATGATGCCGTTGAGCGGCGTCAGCACGCGATGATTCTTGCCGGTGTCGGTGCTCTGGCTGGTGGTGCGATTGGTCACTATCAGGATAAACAGGAAGCAGCACTACGTGCAGAACTTGAGGGTACTGGTGTCAGCGTTGTTCGCCAGGGCGACAACATTACATTGAACATGCCGGGTAGCGTCACGTTCGCTACCGACAGCTCTGACTTGAGTCCGGCTTTTTACGACGTGCTGACTTCTGTTGGCAAGGTACTCGAAGAGTTTGAGCAAACCGTTGTCGAGGTTGCCGGCCATACTGACAGCACTGGCAGCGAGTCGTACAACCAGGGCTTGTCGGAACGACGTGCGAACTCGGTATCAGCTTATTTATCGGCGCAGGGCTTGATTGATCAACGATTGATCACGCTGGGAATGGGTGAGCTACGTCCTATTGCAGACAATAGCTCGAGCAGCGGAAGGCAGAGCAATCGTCGCGTAGAAATTACGATGGTGCCTGTAACCGCAGGATAAATCAGATCAAGAACAACAGTGCGGCAGTCAGAGATGGCTTGCCGCGTTTTTGTGGCACTGTCTATCTCGGCCCCAACGAGAAAAATATCAACAAGAATAATGAGCGGAACCTACAAAAAAAGCGATGATGGTAGTTGGATCGAAGTATCAGGCTTTGTCCGCCGACTGTTATCTGACGACAACGAAGGGAGCCGTCATCAGCGTTTCATCATTGATATCGGTGATCGCCGCACGTTATTGATTGCTCATAATCTTGATCTGGCAAGCCGTATTCCATTGGGTATGGGCGACCGCGTGTATGTACGCGGCATGTATGAGTGGAACGAACTGGGTGGGTTGGTGCATTGGACCCACGATGATCCACATGGTGTCGAAGACGGTGGTTACATTCGCTACCGGTCTCGCGTTTACAGGTAGTCTGCTGCCAGTTGATTACCGATGGCGGCGCTTGACATAGCAAAGATTGGGCAACAAAAAAGGCCGCTCAGTGGCGGCCTTAATCGATTCTACTCGGGGTTTTTAGACCGCCATTGCGTTCTGCAGCTTCTTGATTGCATTCGCCTCAATCTGACGAATTCGTTCGGCTGAAACACCGTATTCGGCTGCAAGCTCGTGCAGTGTCATCTTCGTATCAGTCAACCAACGTTCCTCAAGAATTCGACGGCTGCGATCATCAAGGATATTCATTGCCGCGTGCATGCGAGCTGTCGTGTTGTCTTTCCAGTCGCTTGCCTCGACTAACTGAGCCGGGTCTGCATCCGCACTGGGCAGGTAAGCTGCTGGTGCGAAGTTGCGATCGTCATCTGCAGCCGGCGCCGGATCGAAAAACGCGTCACGGGAGTGCAAGCGTTTCTCCATCTCAGTTACTTCTTTGGTCTTAACACCGAGGTCCTTGGCGACTGCTTTGGTCTCAGCGTCCGTTAACCATGCCAGCGTCGGCTTGCTCTTGCGTAGATTGAAGAACAACTTGCGTTGCGCCTTAGTGGTCGCCACTTTCACAATGCGCCAGTTCTTGAGAACAAACTCGTGAATCTCTGCGCGAATCCAGTGGACAGCAAACGACACGAGGCGCACGTCGTACTCGGGGTCGAAGCGTTTGACGGCTTTCATCAGGCCGACATTGCCTTCCTGAATCAGATCGTTCAGCGGCAAGCCGTAACCGGTGTAGCCCTTTGCGATATGTATAACAAAGCGCAGATGTGCCATGACCAGGTCGCGCGCGGCGTCCAGATCCTCGTCTTCACGTAAGCGGTGAGCAAGCGCCTGTTCGTCTTCCTTACTGAGAACGGGAATACTGCCGACAGCCTGAAAATAGCCGTCGAGGCTACCTACCGGTCCCGCAAGGGCAATCTCGTAGTTCGATTTCAGAATAGCGGTTGTCATAAAAGTTCTCCGTTTGTGGGAAGCAATTTTAGCACTCACGGACTTAGAGTGCTAACAACCGAGCTAAGTTCCCGAGAAATAAGAGTATCTGCCCAATAAGAACAGCTAATTTGCGCAAGCAATGGGTAGATTATGTCTAGTTAGCGAGGCTCAATTCGGTACATATGGCGGGCAGCGGTGAACCAGGATGCGAATAAACCGAGGAAAATCGCTGCTCCGATGATGGCCGTGCTTTCAGCAACACCCATCGTCGCCACGGTGATGTTTCCCTGATAGAGACCCGCGAGGCGGGCGACGGGGCCCTTTAACAGGAACAGTCCGTAGTACACCAACAGCAGTGCAAAGCTGCCGCCGAAAAGTCCGTACCAGAACCCTGTCCAGAGAAATGGCCGCCGGACAAACGCATTGCTTGCGCCTATCAGCTTGGTCACCTCAATTTCTTCACGGCGATTCTCAATGTCGAGGCGAATGGTATTGCCAATAATTACAACAATAGCGAGGCCAAGTAATGCCGAGCCAATGGCAATGGCTTGTCTGACAATGTCGAGAATCGCGTGAAAACGTTGCACCCATTCCGTGTCGACCTGCACCAGATCCGATTCTGGAAGATTGCCAATCTCTTCTTGTAGCAAGATCATCGATGCGCTGGTATTGCTCGGACTTGGACGAACAACAAGCGCATGCGGCAGCGGATTCTCGCCGAGCTGATTTAGCGCGTCGCCGAAACCGGATTGCTGTTTGAACTCATTCAACGCCTCGTCCGCGGTAATCAGATCAACCGACGCAACATCGGCACGCTGACCAATAATGCCTGCCAGGCTTTCCGCTTCATCGACCGATACACTCGCCTTCAAATACACTGAGAAATCCAGCGCGTTGTCCCAGGAGCCGCTGACGGTCTGAACATTCTTGACGATGACATTGATTGCAGCCGGCAGTGCCAGCGTTACTCCAATTACCAGCACGATCATCAGGCTTGCTAAAGGTTGGCGCGATAGGCGACCGAGTGCGCCTAAAGCAGTGCTTGCGTGTCTCGTCAGCCAAATTGAAAATGCCCCGGGGGTGCTCACCGGCGCGATAGCATCGGTATTGCGCGTTACTGCCATGGTTCCACCTCCTGTTGCAGCTTGCCGCCGTCCAGGGCGATGCGGCGGCATCCCAGTCTGTCGATGAGCGATATGTCATGACTCGCGATTAACAGCGTCACCCCAACCTCATTGAAACGCCGAAAAATTCGCATGACTTCAAGCGACAGATCCGGGTCGAGGTTGCCAGTTGGCTCATCGGCAATCAGGAGTTTGGGACGCGTCACGATTGCGCGCGCTATACCGACACGTTGTTGTTCGCCGGCCGACAGTGTTTGTGGCCGTTGCTTTTCCTTATTTAGCAAACCGAGCTGATCGAGTGCGGCCCGAACGCGACGTCCCGCATCGCGGTGACTCAACCCTGCAATGATCAGCGGTAAGGCGACGTTGTCGAACACCGGGCGGTCGTATAACAATTTGTGATCTTGAAAGACCATGCCAATTTGTCGTCGATATGCCGGTATTTTGCGGCGCTTTACTCGCCGCGTATTTTGATTATCGACTATGACTTCGCCCGCTGTGGGTCGTTCAATCAAAGCAATCAGGCGCAGCAAAGTGCTCTTTCCAGCACCCGAATGACCGGTTACAAAAACCATTTCGCCCTTGTCGACTGACAGGCTCAGTCCGGACAGCGCTTCTTGTCCGCCTGGATATCGCTTTGTAACATTGTCGAGTTGAATCATCTAAGCCTGATCCTTGGCATTAGGCGCAAGTAGTGCGGCCACAAATTCTTCGGCACGAAATGGCTGCATGTCATCAAGCGCCTCGCCGATACCAATGAAGCGCACCGGAATACCGAGGCGGTTTGCGATGGCGAATAGAATACCGCCCTTTGATCCGCCGTCCAGCTTTGTGACCGTGATACCTGTAAGGCCGAGCGTTTCGTGAAACTTTTCTGCCTGTACCAGCGCATTCTGTCCCTGACTGGAGTCGAGTACCAGCATGACTTCATGCGGTGCGGCTTCATCATGGCGAGCAACCACTCGTTTCATCTTGGCAAGTTCATCCATCAGGCCGGACTGACTTTGCAGACGACCGGCCGTGTCGACCAGCAGGATGTCGATATTGCGCGCTTTTGCTGCCTGCCAGGCATCGAAAATGACGGCCGCTGGGTCCGCGCCGGACTGTTGTGCGATTACTGGAACGTTATTTTGTTCCCCCCACGCTTGCAGTTGCTCAACGGCTGCGGCGCGAAATGTGTCACCTGCGGCGAGCATTACCGAATAGCCATCATCCTGAAAGCGTCGTGCTAATTTACCGATAGTCGTTGTCTTACCGGCGCCATTAACACCGACCATGAATATAACGAACGGACTGTCTGATTTCTCAATTGTCAGCGCTTGCTCGACAGGTTGCAGAATGGACAATAAGGCGCGTTCAAGACCTGCGCGCAGCGCGTCAAGGTCTTTCAATTCATTGCGTGCGAGACTCTTGCGCAGGTCCTCGATAATGAGTTCCGTTGTTGGCACACCGACGTCGGCCATCACCAGCAAGGACTCGAGTTCTTCGAGCACATCTTCGTCAATCTTGCCGCCTGGTAACAGGTTCAGCAGGTCGTATGAGAGCCAGTTGTCGCCACGGTTGAGGCGCGAGCGCAGTCGCTTCATGAAGCTTTCGGGCTTGTTGGTCTTTTCTTTCTTTCCAAACATCGCTATACGTTCATCAGAGGCAAAAATTATGAGCAAAACTCAGGCAGGACAGCTGCGTATTGTAGCGGGAATCTGGCGCAGTCGTCTGTTGCAGATTGCTGATGTCGATGGATTACGACCGACATCAAGCCGCATACGCGAAACGCTGTTTAATTGGCTCGGACCTGATATTCGTGGCGCCCGATGCCTCGATCTGTGTGCGGGAACAGGCGCGCTTGGTATAGAAGCTCTATCGCGGGGTGCTGCCGAGGTCCTGTTTGTTGAAAATTCACGCAGCGCTGCGGCTACGTTACGCCAAAACTTGAGCTCACTGGATGCGAGTGGCGCAGAGATAGTCGTCGCAGAAGCGCAGGACGTCCTCGCTGTCTCGGCGCCAAGCGAATTCGATATTGTGTTTCTCGATCCCCCCTTTGCTGCCGATCTGCACGGTGAATTGTGTAGACTATTGAGCCAACGGGCATGGCTGAGGTCTGGCGCACAAATTTATATCGAGCTCGATAAACAGAAGCCAGTGCCCAGGATGCCCGACAATTGGCGCATAGATAAGGACAAAACGGCAGGGAATGTCCGTTACATGCTCACGACAAATGAGACTTGAGGGGAATACGACCAAATGACAGTTTCCGCAATGTACCCGGGTACGTTTGACCCAATCACTCTCGGCCACGAGGATCTGGTCAGACGTGCAGCGCGCCTCTACGACAATGTTGTTGTCGCAATTGCGGCTAATCCTGGCAGCAAAGAACCCATGTTTACCTTCAACGAGCGAGTTGATCTCGCTAACGCAGCGCTAGGTGATTTGGAGAATGTCAAAGTCGCGGGCTACGAAGGCCTGACAGTCGACTTCGCGCGCAAGAATAAACTGGCGGTAATTATGCGCGGACTACGGGCAGTATCCGATTTCGAGTACGAGTTTCAGCTGGCAAACATGAACCGGCATCTGACCGACGAAGTTGAAACTGTATTTCTGACGCCGACCGAAAAATACACGTTTATCTCGTCGAGCCTGGTTCGCGAAGTGGCGTCTCTCGGTGGAGATGTCAGCGAGTTCGTTTCGCCAAAGGTCAAAACTGCGTTAATGGAACGCTGCGGTCGAAGTTAGTCAGGTTTGGCATTGCTTGCAGTAGAACGTGGATCGCTGTCCTTGCACGATAGTTGTGATCGGCGCGTTGCACCGCCGACAGGGCTGTCCATCCCGGCCGTAAACTTCAAG
>CAJQPL010000060.1 GCA_905480215.1 uncultured Woeseiaceae bacterium
TTGCACATAGCTTCGGTAACGAACAGCAGGACGTCCAAGAATATATTCCAGAATGTTCGCGTTACCGCGAAAACCATGATCATCATAATGACGGTTCATGATCAACATCTGCTCGACACGGTCTTCGTTCGCACCAGCGGCACGGGCCTTTTCAGCGAGCTCTTCCAGAGGAATCGCGTGCGCCTTTATACTTTTGCCCAGCACCTCTGAAATAGTGGCGGCCATATCCGTCTGACTCAATGCCTCCGGGCCGGCCAGTTCATAGGTCGCGTAAAGATGATCGGATGATGCCGCGACAATGGCACAGGCTTCTGCCAGGTCATCCAGATCGACGACATTAAAGCGCTTATCAACAGAGAACGGCATGGCGTGAATGGATTCATTCACCACCTTCGGCCAAATTGGCACAAGATGTTGCATATATCGGGAAGGTTGCAGGATGGTGTAAGGGATGCCAGCGCCTATCAGCATCTCTTCGGCATCCAGTTTGAGGCTGTGATGCCGGACATCCCGCCGCAGCGGATGCATCACTGAGTAATAGATAAAGTGCTTAACATCGGCCGTACGCGCGGCATTGACAAAGGTTCTGCTTATTTCCACTTCGTCCGGGTGCATGGGCGGTCCGATATGGAGCACCTTGGTAACGCCCCGCATAGCCGCTTCGATGCTGTCGACATTCTGCATGTCACCGACAAAACACTCAGCCGCGCCTAGCGCGAGAAGTTCTGCTTCCTGCTTCGGATCACGGATAAAAGCGCGCACCGGAATGTCGGCTTTGACCATCGCTGCCAAGACGGCTCTGCCCGTGCGGCCATTAGTCCCGCTTAGTAGTAGCAGGTCCTTCTTCATAATATCTACCCTAGTCGGAATGACGCCCAAGAGAAAGCGGTTCGCCTAAGACTTTTTCGAGTTCAAGCGGCCACCAACCCTCGGCATGTGAGACGGCTTCGTCGATGGGCATGCCTTGTACTTCGATCAAATAAGCCACAGTGATGACCGACGCCCGATAGCCGCTGCGACAATGCAGTAGCACCTTGCCATCTTTTTTCAGCACCTCGCTGAGTCGCTCGAGCTGTGCGGGTGAGTACGGATATTGGCTGCCGCCAACAGGAATTTCGACGTAGTCAATTCCCAATTCGGCCAGTTGCGTTGCTTGACTGAATTTGAGTTCCGCTATCTCTTCCGGCGTGCGGAAGCTGATGACACGCTGTATGCCCTCGGTCTTTATATTCTGCAGATCGTTCGCGCCGGGTTGCGGTCCGATGAAGAGGCGACCGTCAACTGAGTGTGTATTTTCACTCATATAGTTCGAAGGCTTATTGTTGATTGACTCTTCAGAGGACGGCGGCGGAGTACATCCAGTGCAACCGGCAGTAAGAAAAAGCAAAACTGCGAGTGAATAGCGGGTATTCAGCATAATTGTTAATACTCCTCAAGATTCGCGATCAGCAAGGTTCAAAGGGGGTCGAACCGAATTATCAGACGGTAATTAAGCATTGCATAGTTGATTGTAAATGGTTCCGCGACCATAAACGCTACAAGATTCTTGTTGAGGATGGTTTAAATGGATTCGACCCCATTTATAGGTTCGAATCCATTTATGGAGTATTCTTCATTGATCGGCGCCTGGCGTTAATAATTGTTGGAGGATCAGCGATGTTCAAGAAAAATCAAGACGATGGTCAAACAACGGCATCGCCGTTGCGGCTCGGCGAACAGCAGCCCATACGCTCGAAGAATGTGTCTGTCATTGGGCCCACTTTGGTGATCAAGGGTGAACTGTCAGCGGATGAAGACCTTGTTATTGAAGGCTATATAGAGGGCACGATCGCCCACCATAAGAAGAACCTGACAATCGGCAAACAGGGCAGAGTTACTGCTGATATTCATGCTAGTTCGGTGATCGTTGAGGGAGAACTTAACGGCGACATTCACGGCGACGGTCTTGTTTCGCTCGCAAAAAGCTCAACGGTAAACGGTAATGTATTTTGCACGCGTCTGGTCATGGAAGACGGTGCCAAGTTTAATGGCAATGTTGAGATGGTGCCGCCAACGCCGCTCGAGATAGCTCCGATACCGAAGGACTTCGAGGATCAATAGGATTTAGGTTCAATAGGGTTAAAGAGGGGTCGCAAGATCTCTATTGCGGATGGATTAAATCGGTTCGGCCCCTTTCTGAAAGAGTCTTTTCATTCAAACGACTGAGTAAAGAATTTTCGGAATAGCTGCTCGGCGTCGATATAGTGTTAAATGAAGTCGAAGTAACTTGAAAATTGGAGTACTCTCGCGCAACGGTCTAATCCAGGCGGGTAGGTACTTAGTGTATCCAGTTGAACCGGTTGGCACGAGATCAGCAGATAAATAATTGAAAATTTCGGGGGAATTTTAATGAACAATACAAGAGTAACTATTGTATCCATAGCATGGATATTGGGCTTCGGCCTGTCGGCACAATCGCTGGCGCAGAATATTCTGGAAGAAATCACTGTTACGGCCACAAAGAGAACAAGTGGGCTGCAAGAGATTCCAATGAGTATTACAGCTATCACCGGAGAATCTATGGAGCGAGCTGGAATCGCGGACTTTACGGACATTGCAACCACAGTGCCCTCAGTCTCGTTTCGGTCAGCAGGACCGGGCAGGACTAAATTGAATATCCGTGGTATTTCAGCGGCGACAGGTGTTGCGCCAACTGTTAGCTTCTACATCGACGAAATGCCAGTACAGACGATCTCATCTGGTTCAACTAGCTCGTTTGCACAAACTATTATTGATCCGAAAATGTACGACCTGGAGCGAGTCGAAGTGCTTCGGGGACCGCAGGGCACGCTGTACGGCTCAAGCTCGATGGGTGGTACCGTTCGCCTGATTACGCGTCAGCCGGTTCTTGGTGAATTTGAGTCCAGTGCTGGAGCAGATGTTTCCTCAACTACCGGCGGTGGCACCAATTTCCGGGTTAATGGCATGGTGAATGCGCCATTAGGGGATAGTGTGGCATTACGCGTAGTTGCGTCGCACACCGATAATGATGGTTACTTCGATCGCGTCGCCAGCGGCACCGGCACGGCGCCCGCCGGAGACGTGTTCGCAAGCAATGTAAATACCGAGGAGACAACATCGGTACGTGCGGCGCTGCGCTGGCAAATCAGTGAGAACGCTTATCTCCAACCGTCAGTGTTTACGCAAACGACGGAAATGGGCGGTAAACCCAACTTCGACGGGCCAATTACCAGCTCCGAGCAATTCGCTCCCTACGATTCGCCAGAGCCGTTTGAAGATGAATTCACGATGGCCAACCTGACTTATAGTCACGACTTTGCGGCGATGACTTTGCTTGCGAGCTTTTCCCAGATCGATCGGGAATTCCGGAATAAGGAAGACATCACCGATGTCGGCGGGCTGTTCGGCGACCCAAACCCACTGGTAGTCTCGGCTTACTCAAACGAATTTGTCGAATTGGACGATCAGACGATGGAAGTGCGCTTGACCTCCAGCGGGGATTCCAAATGGCAGTGGCTGATCGGTTATTTCAATAAGGATGCGAAGTCAGACGCCGGTTATCGTATGGACGAGGGTTGGGATGCATTGTTTAATAATGGTCTGGCCAACACCCAAAAATTGCAGGAATACGAGGAACAAGCTGTCTTCGGGGAGCTAAGCTATGACATTACCGATAGCTTCGGCATTACTGCTGGATTGAGGAGTCTCGATTATGACTTCCACTCGAAAGAGGAAAACTGGGGTGGAGTGTTCACTGGTGACAGCGACCGCACAGGGGCGAATGTGCGGGACGAAGTGCTAAGCGACAGTGACACGCAAGGAAAGCTGACCCTGACCTATCGATTTGGCGATGACAACCAAGTCTATGTTACAGGTGCCAATGGTTCGCGGCCCGGCGGTATCAATCGTGTGATTCCGAGAAGTACGGACCCGGATGAGCCTGTCGGCTTTGCCTGCAACAACGACCTGAATGCTCTGGGTATTGACGATCCCGGCGCTTACGCCGGCGACGAAGTTACAAGTACCGAGCTTGGTATGAAAATGACCTTCAATAATTCAGTGCGACTCAATGGCGCGGTGTACAACGTCAAATGGGACAATATCCAGCAGCTGGTCCTGACAAGCGGAACCTGCGGTAACAACTTCACCGGTAACATTGGTGAAGCGAGTAGCACTGGTCTGGAGCTGGAACTCACAGCGGCACTGACTGAAAACTTCATGCTGAGTGCTGGCCTTGGTCTCGTCGACGCGCAATTCGAGGAAACTGTTTTGTCTCCCGACGATGTTGTAATCGTCGAGAAGGGCGATCTATTGGCTGATGTCCCGGAAATTACATGGAATCTGGGTCTCGAATACACGATTCCGGTTCGCAGCGGCGAATTTTATGTATTGGGCAACTTGAACTATGTGGATGAAACACTCGAGGTTCCCGGGCGAGCCGATGATGATGTGAGCGGCAATGGAATTGACTCAGGGAATGTTCGATCGGATTACACTCTGCTCGATATGCGACTTGGCTATGTCAACGATTCCAACTGGGAAGCATCGTTATACATCGACAACGCAACTGACGAAGAAGCTGTTTATGGCTACAACGATGCAATTGCCTTTGCATTTCCCGGCTCGGATCCGACAGTTCGTAACCGTCCCAGGACCGTAGGAATATCAGCTACGTGGCGATTTAACTGATCGACTGCGGCGTTAGCTGCTGTTACAGAAGGCCCTCATCGAGAGGGCCTTTTTTTTGAGCGCTTTATTAATTGAGGTCCATCTGAGAAGTGGGGGGTTGAACCTCTTTATTGAAGAAGTTTATTTTTTCTTAGCCAGCTCTTCATCGAGCATTTTTATCAGGCCATCACGATCATAAGAAAATGGATGGTTGTGGTTAAGCTCTAACATCTCTCTAATGATTGCTCGCATAGTTCCCTCTGCAAGATCAGTATTGCTTACCACCATGTATCGAGGCTCGGGATTATCAGCAAAGAGTGCATGCTCTACTTTGGCTACAACGTCTGCAGGATCGTGAAACGTCGACAGGTCTCCGCCAGACAGTGCCCAATTGCCTTGTAACTCTTCTTTGTATAAAGAATTATTGAAATGCATGTTCTCTTCTTGTAGACGTTTGTGGATATTCTTACCGATATTTGATCGAAAACCGCCGGGCTCAATAATACTTACCTTGATATCAAACTTAGCCAGTTCTTCGGCCAACGCATCGGTATAGGCTTCGACAGCGTGCTTGGTCATACTGTAAGCACCGTAAAAAGCTACGGTTTGAAAGCCAGAGATCGAACCGATATTCACTACTCGGCCCTTTGATTCGATCAAAAGAGGGGCGAAAGCTTTAGTGATTCTGAAGGGCCCGAGCACGTTTACACCCAGGACAAAATTCATGTCCTTTTCTTCGAGTTCGATCAGTGGCCCCATCATACCGACGCCAGCGTTATTGATTATGGCGTGCAGGCTGCCCTGTGTTTTTACCCACTCAACCGCCGCGTCAATTTCTGCCTGATTGGTCACATCAAGCCGCACCGCGTCAATATTGCTAATGGCGTTGAGTGCATCGAGATCCGCTTGTTTACGCGCCCCCGCATATACTCGGTAACCATCGGCTGCCAGCGATTCTGCGATCAAGCGGCCAAGTCCGCTACTGGCGCCCGTTACCAAAATAGCTTTGGGTGGTGCCACTTCTCCTGTCGCGGCGACCGCTTGCTGAATCCCTGTAGTGGCAACTAGTAAGGAAATTGCAACGACGCTTATCATTAGTTTGGTGGAAAGTCTTAATAGCATTGGTTATCCACTAGTGATTTGGGAGCTTTAAGCATAGAGATTTAAAGCGATTGTGCAACAGGAGTAACGGCGTGCCAGTTGTCAAAGCATCATGAGAGTTACTCCTTTGCGCGCGTATATGATGCATAGTTGAGCTTTGTGATAACGGGCGAGGCTTAGTGAAATCAGTTAGTGATATGAATATCGCTGTAATCGGTGCTGGCAGACATGCGAGTGCCAACCTGCACCCGGCGATCACGTTGGTGGGTGCTGCAATTGCTTGCGTATTGACCCGTAGCGTTCCTAGCGCTGAGATTGCCGCTAAGTTGTTGGGCGCGGATCGATACTACGACGATATTGAAGTCATGCTGGATCAAGAGACGCTTGATGCCGTTGTAATATCGGTTGAGCCGGAGGATCAGGAGGCGCTTACAATCCGTTGTTTGCAGGCAGGCGTCGCGGTGTTTGTCGAAAAGCCGCTTGGCATTATTGCAGCCGATGCTCGACGAGTACTTGCAGCATCCGAAAAGTACAATGTGCCGGTGATGGTAGCCTTCATGAAGAGATATGCGCCGGCGTACCAGAGGCTTACCGAACTGATTTCGAACGAGAAAGACTTCGGACGCATTCTGTCGATTGATGCGTCGTTCTCTTTTGCTCCGTGGACAACAGAATTGCGAGAAAACACATTTCTTCAGCAAGGTGCCATTCACATGGTCGACTTTTTGCGAGCGACATTTGGAGAAGCGACTGTGGTCTCCGGGATCAGTAACTCTCAGAAGTCCGATATCGGATTAGTATTTTCGTTGAACTTTTCTAGTGGAGCAATCGCTTCGGTCAATTTGACAGGGAGCCAATCTCGTTCGAGCACCAATGAACGCGTGACAGTGGTTGGAACAAAGGCCTGGGCCGAAGCGATCAATCTGAAATCAGTGCGGTATCGCTTTGCAGACCAGCAGGCCGCGCAATCTGAACTTTGGGATGCAAAATTGAATGTGTCGAGTCTGACAGCACACGCACTCGAGTTGCATGAGCAAGGTTTTTACGGAGAAGTGAGTCACTTCCTCGAATGCGTCGCCGCCGGTATCGCTCCGCTACCGTCAGCTGCTGATAATGTTGCAACCATGATGCTCTGCGACGAGATGATTAGATCAGTCGAATAGTTTCTGAACATAGCAGTGGACAAGCTGCCAGTAGTGACCCTTTACAGACTTTGGCAAGGCGCTACGGTGTACTCGGCGTAGCAGATTCATAGAAGCTGTCGATAAACCCGGACTCGTCCAGTTCCTTCATCAGTTCGTCATCGTAAAAGTCTTGCAACGAATACTTTCGCATTCCATTCGAGTCATAGACTTTCATCGCGTTAGTAATTCCTGCATAGCAAGGAAAGGGTTTTCGTGGAATTTGTGAGCCTTCTTCGTAAACAATTTCAGCTATTGCACGATCCGTTATGCCATGCCACCTCGCCATTACGTCCAAAGCCAATTCTCGGTTCTGATGGAATATTGCAATTCCCTCAATAGTTGCTTGCAGAAAGCGCCGCATGGCCTCTCGATTATTCGGATCTTCAAGCCACTGCGGTTCAACATTCACGCTGTTTCCGGCCAAAGCCTCCCCCCAGGAAGAAGTCGCCAGCAGAATTGGATAGCCCTCCTGTATTGCGATAGCGTAGGACCGCTCATCCGCCACGAAAGCATCTACACGACCGCTTCGCAGCGATTCCATGTTATTTCCTTTAGTCAAAAGGGAGATGTCCTGGATCGGATCCCACCCCATACGTTCGGCGAGCAATAATCCAACAAAGCCACTGTTTGAAATGGTACTGGAGACTCCAATGCGAAGGCCGACGAGGTCCTCCACACGCTCTATGCCCTTTTTCGCAACTATGTGCGTGCGAACAACGCAATCCGTCGCTGCAATGGAAATCAGGTGCCTTGCTTTTGAATGCATCGTTATGCCTGCTATTCGACCATTTGCGCCAGCCACCTCGATCTGTGGGTCAAACAGAGGCTCATTGCTCGACATTTCCCGAAGTTTCCTCCATGCCTTCGGAAACAGGTTAGTTGACGGTAATTCGATAGCCCCTTCAAACTCCGGGTCTCTCAGCCTCACCTCTATGTCGAGCCCGTATTTTTCGTATAGCCCTTGATCGAGAGCGATAATGAACGGCAGCTTGCTAACGGAACGAGTGAGTCCGACCTGTAATGGGATTAGTTCTCTTTCGCTGCACGATATCGACGTCAGCATCATTGCAATGAGTAAAACTGACCCACTAACGCCACGCAATACTGATGTTTTCATTTGGCTATCCTTCCACGTTACTTCGAAGCCGATCTATGGAGCTTGAATAGTTTACTGTATTTGAGCGTTTGTCCGTAGCAGCGGAGCGGTCCATGCATCGATATAACTCACGAAATCGGCAAAAAGATTGCTGAAATAGCGAAACTCGTTTTCGGATTCTGCCAAAATATCGTAAATGCATAAAAATAAAGACAGAGGCGAGTAATGAAGGCGCCGCCCAACTATCCGGATGCTTCTCTGCGTATTGATCGATGGCTGTTCTATTGCCGATTTTTCAAGACGCGAGTTCGCTCAACAGCTGCGGTCGTTGGCGGCCATGTAAAGATTAACGATGAGCGAGCGACGCCGGGTAGTCGTGTTAAGCGTGGCGACAATATTGATCTTGTGCGCGAACAACTGCGTTACTCTTTCGAGGTGCTGGAAATTCCGAGCCGCCGCGGCCCGGCAGCAGAGGCGCGAGCCTGTTATGTGGAAGACGAGAGTGCGGTTCGCGAACGGGAGCAGCAGATGGCCTCGCTAAAGCGCGACCGATTGCTCACTCCAAGGACGGTTGGCCGTCCCGACAAACATACGCGGCGAAAACTACGAGAGCACAATAGAAAATAGCGAAAAGTTGGTTGATTCGTTTACCCCGAATTATTGCTAATTTGTGAGTCCTTAATGATTACTTTGGAGAAGCAGTGTGAAGACGCTAGTATCGATTACCACATTTGTTGCGGCTATGTTGCCTCTATCTTCGGTATAGGCTGACAACATGACGACGATCATGAGCAGCGCGGCGAATGCCGAGAATGGCAGCCATACGGTCGCTGGGGCCGAAGGCGTAACAATTAAATATACGGTTACCGGTGCCAGCAAAATCGGCTTGCTTTTTGTGCATGGCTGGATGTGCGACAGGTCCTACTGGCGCGAACAGGTTGCTGCTTTTAGTGAGGATTATCGCGTCGTTACGGTTGATCTCGGCGGGCATGGCGAGTCGGGCAACAATCGGGATAATTGGTCGATGGCGAGTTTTGGTAAAGACGTCGCGGCGGTTGCCAACACCTTGGACGTAGATCATCTTGTGCTTATCGGACATTCGTTGGGGGGTCCTGCTGTCCTCGATGCCGCTTCGCGAATAGGTGATCGACTATCCGGTATCGTTGGCGTTGATACGCTAAGAACTCCAATGGCGGAACCGATGAGTGCGGAAGATGCGGCAGTTGCTTTTGCCGTATCGCCGGAAGAGTTTCCGGGTAGAACAGAGGCATTCGTTCGCAAAAGTTTTTTTATCGACGAATCGCCGCCTGAGATGATCGATGAAATTGCCAAAAATATGGCATCGGGCAACCCGACGGTGGCTGCTGGCGCTGGCGCGAGCTATGTGACCTTTAACATTCGAGAGGCGCTCAGCGTTCTGCAGGACACGCCACTTACTTTGATTAATGCGACCACACCACCGACTGATGAGATTGCTCTAAAGACGGTGTATCCGAACAGTACGCTTATAGAAATTCCGGATGCGGGACATTTTGTCATGCTCGAAAAGCCAACTGATTTCAATTCGGCGCTGAATAAGTCGCTGCAACAGCTGCTCGAAACCAAATAATAATCAAACATATTCTAGCGCTTGGGCGCACTCACTGGGTCACCATTCTATTGTCGTTTTTAACTCCGGCTTGATCACTTTGCCCATCGCGTTTCTCGGCAGGGCATCCAGTATTTTTAGTTTTTTTGGAATCTTGTAGGCGGACATTTTGCCATCGCACCATTGTTTGAGAGCGGCGAGGTCGAGCTCGGCTCCTGCTCGCAGGCCCACCACGGCGGCGACAGATTCCCCCCAGGTATCGTCGTGCACACCAATGACAGCGACTTCGCTGATGTCATCGTGCATCAAGAGTACGCCTTCGATTTCCAGTGCAGACAGCTTGTAGCCGCCCGATTTGATGATATCGATCGATGATCGTCCCATGATGCGTATGTAACCATCTTCGACAACGGCGATATCCCCGGAACAAAACCAGCCGTTTTTGAAACTCTCATCAGTGGCCGACTCATTGTTCCAGTACTCGCGAAAGACATTCGCACCCTGCATACGAATCTCGCCGGGAGTCGCTTCCTCGACAACTGCTTCGTCGTCTTCATCGAAGAGCTGCACAGTCACGCCGGGGAGTGCCTGCCCAACATAACCCGCGCGGCGTTCACCAATGTAGGGGTTTGATATAGCCATACCGACTTCGGTCATTCCGTAGCGTTCGAGAAGCACTTGCCCGGTGAGGTTCTGCCATTGCTCGAATACTTTCACAGGGCAGGCGGCAGAGCCGGAGACATTGAGACGCATTGCACCAAAGCCATCGCAGGTTTTCTGTGCAATGTTGGCGTCCAATCCGCCGAGATAGTCGATGAGTTTGACGTAGATGGTGGGTACCGCCATGAATACTGTATAGGTTTCATCGCCGACTGCCGCGCATAGCTTGGGCAGATCGAGTTTCGGCATTAAATGCACCGTCGCGCCACACCACAATGCGCAGCACAAGACGTTGATAATGCCGTGAACATGGTGCAATGGAAGGAACAGTGGGATGACATCGTTCTCCTGCCATTCCCAGGCTTCGAGCAAGGTGGTTATCTGGGCGCGGATCGCGCTGTGGGTAGTGACGACTCCCTTTGGTTTGTTGGTCGTGCCACTGGTGAACAGGATCATGGCACGCCGCTGTTCGTTCAGTTCTGGCAGATTGCCAGGAATATCTGCCAGCACGTCATCTATTTCGAGCAGCCCTATATTGAGGCGTTCGCAAAGAGCACGGACGGATCCCTGGTGCTCATGATTTGCGATCACTCGGGTGACGCTGGCGCTGCTTAGATAGTGCTCGAGCTCCGCTTCGGCCGAGGCAGTGTTAAGCGGAATCGCGATGCCGCCGGCGCGCCAAATGCCGTGCAGCGCGGTCACATAGTCCAGGCTTGCTGGACTGATAAAGGCGATGCGCTCCTCATCCAGGTCGTCCTTCCCGGCGAGAAGGCCAGCAGCGAATCGGTCAGCTCGCAGATTCACATCGTGATACGAATATTGCTCGTCGTCGTTGATCAAGGCGAGCTTGTCATTTCCGGTTTTCAGTTGCGGGAAAGCGGTGGTAGGCACTCAGTATCTCCGGAATAGGGCCGCTGCTGATGGGAATTAGTGGCCAGTTTTGTCAATACAATAAATCGATTGGTTTGCCAGAACGGCGGATAATACTTTTCTCTCAATTTGATGATGGTACATTCACGCATCATCGGAGAATAGAGGCAACAATTATTCCACACGAAACTACAGCATCGACAGAAGATGTGATCATTGTCGGCGCCGGCGTAGGTGGCCTGACGTTAGCACTCGGATTATTGCGAAACGGCCAGTCCGTGCAAATTTTCGAATCGGCAGCAACTCTTGAAGAGGTTGGCGCCGGCATTTCAGTGCCACCCAATGCGCTAAAGTTGCTGTGGCGGCTTGGGCTCAAAGAAAAGCTGGCAACGCTGGTGTGTTTGCCAGAGCAAGGCGAAATTCGCGTTGGTGAGACAGGGGAAGTTATTGCTACCTCAAAGTTCGGTGACGCGCTGGTTAAGCGCTACGGTGCTCCCTATGCGCAAATGCACCGCGCCGACTTGCAGCTTGCCTTGGTCGAGGCTGTTTTAGCCATAGACCCAGATTGTCTAAACCTGAACAGCACCGTTGAATCTTGTGAAAATACACCGAATGGAGCATCTGCGGTCGTTCGAGGACAAGGTGCTGTGCGAAATGTGACTGGCCGAGCGCTAGTGGCCTGCGACGGGATTCGTTCGGCCATTCGTCAACAGTTGTTTGCGGCTGATGAGCCGCGCTTCACGCGACATGTAGCCTGGCGTTGCATTATCCCGCGTGAAAAGGTGCCCGCTGAATTTTGGAGCCCAAAGTCGCTTATTAGTATCGGCCACCGCCGACAGTTGGCTGTTTATCCGATAAGCAATGGTGAGGCACTCAATTGTGTTGCTATTGATGGCGATACTGATTGGCGACAAGAGAGCTGGTCCCAACTCGGTGATGTGAATGAGCTGCAGGCCCTGTTTTCGCACTTTGATGAACGTTGTCGTGCCATTCTTGCAGCCGTTCCAGCAAGTGGCTGTTATAAGTGGGCTATTTACGATCGTGATCCCTTGGATAGTTGGTGTGAGGGCAATATTGCGTTGTTGGGCGATGCGGCGCATCCAATGACACCGTACCTCGGCCAGGGCGCCGCCATTGCGATCGAGGATGCATTTGTACTCGCAAGGGCTTTATCATATGCGGACAGTGTTTCTGAAGCATTTGACGACTATCAATCACAACGGATAGAACGGGCAAACTGGACATTGCTTGAATCGCGCGCCGCCGGGCAGCGCTTTCAAGAACCCGATGCGGAATCGAGTCGATTCGATAACGATCAAGCCATGCAGATGGATCGCATGTTTAGCTATGAACCTGAGTAATGGAGATTTAAGGTGCTGAATACTTTTCAACAAGAACGTCATGCCATGCTTCCCGAAACGACGCACGATGAATCGTCGCGGCAGGAATTCGTAAAGAGCTTCAAGCAATACGTTCAAAACAAAATGCTGCCGAACTTGCATCCCGCCTATTCTGCGCAAGTTGCCGAATTTGAAAAAGAGCATAACAGGCTGCCCAAGGATCGGCGTGAAATCAGAAGCA
This sequence comes from uncultured Woeseiaceae bacterium, assembly GCA_905480215.1. GTDB lineage: Bacteria > Pseudomonadota > Gammaproteobacteria > Steroidobacterales > Woeseiaceae > UBA1847. The sequence continues at coordinate 12,749 of CAJQPL010000060.1, forward strand.
TCATGGTCAATGATCCTGCCTTTCGAACTTACGCAAGTGCAAACAGAGTTTCTCAGGAGCTGCAGTGGGAGTCGGTGTTAACTTCGATTGAGCGACAACTGCCGGAATTGAACGCAAAAGCAAAAGAGTTGTCGGCGGCAAGCGGCGCCGAATTGCTAATCGATCCAGATTTCGAAACGCCACGATATATAACGTCGCTCGATATTCACTGCATGCCGGGCGGTTATGCCGGCGAGGTGTGTGAGGACGATGTTTCCACCGGTGCCTTATATGACCGCGGCGTGTATCTGTATGCCATGGGCTATATGGGTCCGCACAACGATGATCTGGGACGTTCCGTTGGCAACTACATTAAACGCAACCTGGCAGGGTTTACGCCGACGAAAATTCTCGACATGGGTTGCACGGTTGGCCATTCAACTTTGCCTTTCAAAGAGGCGTTTCCGGAGGCCGAAGTCACCGGAATTGACGTCGCCGCACCGCAGCTGCGTTATGCACATGCCCGGGCACAGGCTATGGGTGCGGAAGTCAGTTTTCAACAACGCGATGCGGCGCACACAGGCTATGAAGACAACAGTTTCGATCTGATTGTTAGCCACATCCTGTTGCATGAAACATCTGGCAAGGCAATGCCGCAGATTTTCAAAGAATGTCACCGAATCCTGAAACCAGGCGGCGTCATGATCCACGCTGACTTACCACCGTTCGATCATAGTGACTTGTTCTCGGAGTTTATTCTGGACAACGAGACCTATTACAACAATGAACCGTTCTGGGGACCCATGCGAGACATGGACCAGATTCAATTGGCGATTAATGCTGGTTTTGCGGCAGATCAGGTTTCTTTCGACCAGGCGCCGATGGCGATTCTCGAGTTCGCCGCTGCGCAGGAAAAGGGATACGAGGAAGAGGCGGTTGCCGCCGTTGCCGATCGTGAGTTCGAAGCGGGAGAATTCGCACCGGGTGGCGGCTGGGAAGTACTGATCGCCCACAAGTCGAATGAAGCTGGAGGAAACTCCTGATGTCTGATCCAACTGTAGCGCGCTATGCAAAGGGTAAGCGGCCCGGTTTCTACGAAGATCCTTCTATGGATGAAGCCATGTCCATGATCATGGTACTGAGTAGCGAATTTTTCGTGATGCGTGAACGTCTCGATACGTTTGAAGCTATTGCGGCAGAGAAGGGCTTGATGCTTAGCGAAGAAATCGATGCATACGAACCCAGTCAAGAGTTGGCAGAAGAACGCGAGGCGCGGAAACAGGAGTTTTTTGATCGCCTGTTCTTTGTTGCTAACAAGCGGGCAGCAGAATTGGCGAGCCGGGATACCAGCGGCCGTTATGAGTCTGTTCTAAAAACAATTGCTGAGGAATGATTGGCTATGGCATCCGAGCAGTTCCTAGAGAAGCTTAGAACGGCGTTAGGTGAGAGCCGAGTCTTAACAGATGAAGCTAGCATCACATTGGCCGCGACCGACGTATATCGACAAGGCGCATTGCCGACTGCTGTTATTAAGCCAGCAACAGTTGAACAACTGTGTGCCGGTATCAAGCTAGCGACCGAGGACGGTTATGCGGTAATAGCCAGAGGTGGTGGCGCCTCGTACACCGACGCCTATCTTGCCGTCAGCGAACGGACTGTTGTCATTGATATGGGCGATTTGAATAAGATTATCGAGATTGACGAAACCAACAATATCGTAACGGTTGAAGCAGGCTGCACGTGGGCGACGCTTCGCGACGAACTTTTGAAGAGAAACTTAAGAACCCCATTCTTCGGCCCATTTTCCGGGCTGGTTGCGACGGTTGGCGGATCTGTTTCGCAAAACGCCATTAGTCACGGCTCTGGGAGCTACGGGATATCTGCACAATCGGTAATCTCTCTTGATGTTGTTCTGGCCAGTGGCGAGATTCTGCGTACCGGTAGTGGCGCTGTAAAATCAGGCGATGCAAAAACTCGCCGGTTTTTCCGCCACTCAGGCCCGGATCTAACCGGACTCTTTACCGGAGACTGTGGTGCACTAGGCATCAAGGCAAGCGTCACGTTGCCACTGCTCAAAAATCCTGCAGCCACCGAAGCAGTAGCATTTTCCTTCCCCGACTTTAAGTCGATGCACGCCGCTGTTGCCGGAGTCGCATTGCTAGGGCTGGACGACGAGGGCTTTGGATTGGATCCTGCGCTGCAACAGGGACAGATCGCACGCAATGAAGCCAGCGCGGTGAAACTCAAACTTGCGTGGAGCGTCTTGAGATCGTCACCAACATTCTTCAAAGGTATACGTTCCTTGCTGCGCATGGCGCTCGCCGGTGACAAGCACCTTCGAGAACCCGGCTATGCGCTCAACTACATCGCCAAAGGCCCAGATGCCGGATCGGCAAAATCAAAAATAGCGGCGATCCGCGAAGTCGCGCTGAAAACCGGCGGTGAGGTTCCCAATTCGATGCCGGCGATTGTTGCTGTTATGCCGTTTGCGCCTTTGAACAACGTTCTCGGACCCGGCGGCGAACGCTGGGTGCCAATACACGGGATTTTGCAGCACTCCGATGTCGTCGCATTCGATGAGCGTTGGCGGGCGGTGCTCGACAGCCATGCCGAACAAATTGAAGCAACCGGTACCTTCATAGGTGGAATGTATATGGCCGCTGGCCCGAACGCATTTCTGTATGAGATCGCTTTTTATTGGCCGGACGAGCGCACGGTTTATCATGAACAAACCGTAGACGCGGATTTCCTTGGCACTTTGCCGACGTATCCTGCTAATGAGGGTGGACGAGAGTTGATTGAAACTCTCAAGAAGGCTGCGATTGATTTGTACGGAGAGTATGGCGGAGTGCACTTTCAGATAGGGAAGTCTTACCCACACGCTGAAAATCGCGACACGCATGAATTGAATTTGCTGCGTGCAATCAAGAAAGAAGTTGATCCGGATAATCTTATGAATCCCGGCGTATTGGGCCTGTAATGAAGGTTGCCGTCAGTGCCGCATCGGGGGGACTCGGGACCAAAACACTCAATTGCTTGATCGAGGAAGTTGGCGCCGAAAATGTCATCGCCGTTGCGCGTTCGCCTGAACGGGTCAGTGTCGAGGGCATAGAAAAACGCCGTGGTGACTATTTATCCATTACAGAACTGACAGTAGCCTTCGCGGATGTGGATTCTCTGGTGATGATCTCTGCCCCTGTTGGAGACACAGACAGGGTTGTGATGCATCGAAATGTTATCGAAGCTGCTAAAAATGCTGGAGTAAAAAAGGTCGTATATACGAGTGTCGTCGGCAACGGTAAGGAAGAAGACACCTGGTATTGGCCGACGCAGCAAGACAATCGGCAAACCGAAGTCGATCTTGCAGATTCAGGCCTCGATTGGGTCGTCGCCAGAAACGGTTTGTATCTCGAGAAGGATGTGGAGAATATGATTCGCTCGAAAGATGCTGGCGTCTATCGAAACATCGCGGGCGATGGCAAATGCGGCTATATCACGGTAGGTGAACTTGCTTACGCAACTGCAAAACTTGCGATTGACGATCGTGCGAACGGGAAGATTTTGAATCTCTGCGGCGAATGTCTGACGCAGGCGCAATTAGTCGAATTGGCTAACGAGGTCTTTGCTATGGAGCTTCGTTACGAGACCATTGGTGACGAGGAAAATATCGCGCTACTGATGCAGCATCCAGGCATTGCTGCGCGCGGCGAGCACGTCGCGAAAATGCTGACGGGCTGTTTCCAGGCGCTTCGAGCAGGCGCGTTCGATATGCCTTCGGATTTTGAAGCGGCTGCAGGGCGACCAGTGAAACCGACCTTGCACATGATGCGCGAGCTGCGCGAAACAATAGTCGCTTAGCGGGCGAGCTGGCCGCTGTCCACATTGAGCGCAATGCCAGTGATGTTTCTGGCTTTGTCTGGCGCCAAGTAGACGCAGAAAGCCGCATCGTTTACGCGTCCCGTCTGGACCAGTGTCGAACTGATATTTACGATACAGCCGCCCGTGTCTGCCATCGCAGAGAACGCGGCCTGAGTTGCGAAAAATGCGGCCTCAAGATTTCGCCCGACAGGCGCTCAACAAGTGCGGCGATGGTCTCTGCGGGCAAATTGGCAAGCAGTATCGTCTTGCCGGCTAGCCTACCAGTCATTCGCGCTGTTCCACTGCGTCGCAAAATGCTGCGCGACCGAGCCATAGTGACAATGCAGCCAAGGGCATGCAGATACCTACGACTAAAGCCATGGATGCGCCCACTGCCATTTCATCCTTAAATACGTAGTCGGTTACAAGACCGACTCCCGTTGGGCCGATGAGCGCACTGATGATGTTGAGTGCCAGCATATAAACTGCGGAGACCTGCGCACGCAGTTGATTCGGCGTTGCCAGTTGGATCGCCGTCGGCGCGCAGGCGATTGCCAGGCTGCCGAAAAATATCATCGGGCAATACAGAGCGATAGCAAGGTCGGCATTGCTCGTAAGATTTGCCACAATAGCAAAAGGTACGGACGCAAGCGCAGAGAATATTCCGACCCGCAATGGCGCATCGATATGACCTGCTCTTTGCCAGTAGTCTGCCAGCCAGCCACCGGCGAACACGCCGCTCGACGATAGAAAAAATAAAATCAATCCAAGTTTGTAGCCGACCTCAGATTGCGTGAAACCGTGCACACGAACGAACATAGTCGGAGCCCAGGTAAAAACGACAACCAGCACCAATGACAACAAACTGAAGCCGATGAAATGAGCGCTAAAGAGTCGGCGCTTGGCACGCATGAAGCGAAAAACCTCCGCGGTAGCAATAGGTTTCTCGCTCAATCCGCGCCTGGCAGGTTCACGAACCGTCATCATCCAGGCGGCAACAAGGACGCCGGGCAGACCGACGATAATGAACGCGAGTTGCCAGGGTTTGACGACACCGACTATTGGCAACTCCACATTGCCCATTTGGAGAACTATTCCCAGTGCTGCACCGCCAACTAGAAAAGCAAGTCCGGCACCAAAGAACGCACCCGACATGAAAACACCGAGCGCGCGGCCAAGCTTCTCTTTGGGGAAGTAGTCGGCGATCATGGAGTAGGCCGATGGCGACAGCGTTGCCTCGCCGACACCTACGCCGATGCGCGCGACGAAGAGCTGAAAAAATGACGAAGCCAGGCCGCATGCGGCAGTGGCCAGGCTCCACAGGAATACGCCCCAGGCGATAATTCCGCGACGCGAAAAGCGATCCGCCAGCCAGCCGATCGGTAGTCCCATAAGCGCATAGAAAATAGAGAACGCAACGCCTAACAGCAGGCCCATCGCCGTATCGGAAACACCCAGGTCGGCTTTAATGGGAACAACCAGGAATCCCAGGATGATGCGATCAATAAAGGAAAACAGATAGGCAATCAATAAGACAAAAACCGCATACCAACCGACGGCGGGCCGTGGCCAGGGGGCGGTGTCCGATGTGCTTTCCAGATTACTCATAATTACCGGTCAATTCGATGAGTTCGTAGCTTTGTTTCAACAAGTCCCAACGTAGCTTGACGGGAATATAGTCGGATCCCAAGGTCCATATATCGATTGGCGGGTAATCAGCAACAAAGAATTGGAAATGTTGCGTGTCGAATTTACCGGCTGGAACTTCGATTTGTTCCGTTCCGAGCAACTCCTTTCTTGAGAAACCGGGTGGCGTCGGCACCAACTCCGGTCCTGATCCACCGTTAGGAAGGTGTGAGGTACTGAAATTCGGGTGTTTGGCTTCGTTATTAAATCTCGCCTCCCGCTGCAGCGTCGCACAACCCCAGGCGTCGCCATGTAGTTGGTGCGCGCCAAAAAAACCGGCGCGTCCTTGCGTATCGAAATGCTGCTTGAAATGCCCGTCTTTCGCTGTAACCCCATGGCATTCGGCAGAACTATCGGTGAAACTAAACCAGCTTGAGCCCACTAAAGTTTCTTCAATGCTCAAGCGCACGAAAGCATCTAGTGGCAGCCAGTTTTCATCCACTGTGACGACCACGTCTCGTAAAAGACGGTCATCGTCCATCTCGCAAGCGGCACGCATCGTCCTTGTGCCATCCGGTTGAACAGTGACGTGGAACCATTCTCGGCCGGTTTCGCCGACGCCATCGCTTATGTAGAGCATCTTGCCCTGGTAACTTCTGTGTTTCATTGTTGCCATCGTACGCGTCTGCGAAAAGAATAGTTGAGAGCGCACGTCACTCGTTGCTTATCGGACGATGTTTTCGTTCCTAAGCACCCGATGTTCCAGTGCTTGGAGTCATTACGGCGTGCGCACATAAGGTCGCCGAAAAAAGATTCCAAAAACCGCAAGCAATGACGACGATATTATTTTCATTCAGTCTACCTCCAATGCAGCAAACTGACTCCTCAAGTCGGCAGGTGCTGAGCCAACACCACTAATAACCTCGAAAGTTTTTCCTCTTGCCTCCGGCAACCTTAATGCATCGACAAGTACTCGAGCTACGTCGGCTCTCGAAATGCGTCCCTCGCCGGTATCACCCTGCTGGAAGAGTAGCGCGCTTTCTCCGCCCGGTTCATCCGTGAGCCCACCTGGGCGTACGACGGTGTAGGCGATGCCGCTGTTTCGCAAGACCTCCTCACCTTTGAACTTCCATATCAGGATGTTGTTGAACATCTCGTTCAGCGGATGATCTTCATGTGTGGCTCCCATCGAAGACACGAGCACAAAATGCTGCACTCCCGCATCTGCCGCCGATTCAACGATGTTCTTGACGCCGCCATAGTCGACAAACTCGGGGCCGTTTTCGGGGGCGCCGCGTCCTGCGCCGATAGCTGAGATCACCGCGCTAACGCCATGCATCGCGGCATCGATTGATTCGCGATTCCGGACATCGCCTGCGGCAAATTCAATTTGGATCCCTAACTTTTCTTTCGCAGAGTCAATATCACGGACAAAAGCACGAACGCGGTAACCCTTGCGGGTAAGCTCGCTGATCGTAGCTTGACCGGTACGCCCCGTCGCACCCGCGACAAGTATGAGTTCATTGTCACTCGCGGACACTTCGCTATTCCCAATTGCCAATAACAGCACGAGGAAACCAAGCGCCATAAATCTTGTTGAATGTCGGTATTTTTCCTGCTCTTTCACAATCAGTGCTCCTCGATGCCCACTATTGAGACGAATGCCCCAAGTATTTGTCTATACTGTACAGCCAGCGATAGCCTAAACGATAGCAAGTTGCAGAATTAACAATTTGAGGACCCGGTAATGAATACGAAGTATCAGCCAATACGTGTTGTTTATTTAATTAGTGTCTTAATGGCACTTGGTGTCGCAGGGTTTGCGACCTCAGCAGACGCTGCAGATGGTATTCCCGGCACGGCAACAATGTCTGGCACGGTGCGGGCGGACGAGCCGCTAAACGCCGTTCAGGTCTATGCCAAGAACCACGATAGAAGCATGCTCTATATGGTGTATTCGAATGACAACAAGTTTAAGACTGTCAATCTGATGCCGGGCGGCTACGAGATATGGGCCGAAAAGGGCAAGCTCAAATCCGAGCACAAGATGATGCGAATCGACGCCGGGGATAACATCGAGGTGCATCTTGCCTTGGCGCCTGGGGAAGAATTCGCATTGACCTCGAAAGACAGGGCGACGGGTGGTGCCCAGTTTGGTCAACCGTCGGCCGACGGTGTTGAACTTGTACCTTACGACGAAATGTATCCACCGGGCCCAGGTCGCGATCTGGCCGAGGGTACCTGCATACAGTGCCACGGGCAGCTCTTCTTACCGACGCACAAAAAATCCAAGCCAGAATGGTTGGTGATGATCGATGTGATGCTGGATCCCAATGGCGGATTTCAGACGGAGAGAAGTGCCGCATTAGGTATTACGCCAGAGGAGCGGGAGATCTTGGCGGATTTTCTGACCACTAACTTTGGAACCGAGAGCCCGGTGCGTGGCCTCGCGATCGACGCCGAATATCCCTTGGATGAAGAGGTACTTTCCAAGGGGCAGTTTATTGAATACTTGATGCCGCTAGCGCACAACACGAACTTATATCTTCGCTCCAGGAATTTGCCAGGACGGCATCGTCTGCACGGCGCCGATATGGATTACTCCGGCAACGTTTGGGCGGCGAACGGCATTGTTGGCGTCGTTAAAATGGATCCGCGTACAGCGAACTGGAGTCATTACCCCTACGGCACCGATGAAAGAAATCCCGAAGAAGATATGTACGGCGTTAAGAAAGGCGAGCCTGGTTCGGTTTGGTCCAATATTTTCGGCCACGATATGACCGTCGATCCCGACAACAATGTCTACTGGATGGAGTATCAGGGTCAACATGTTGGACGCTTGAACTCGAAAACCGGTGAGATGGAACGTTTCCCAATGGACCCGGAAGGACTTGTTGTGGATGAACGGGGTGTGCAGGGCAACATTCGCGGACATACTCCGCACCTCGATTCTGATCAGAACCTGTGGTTCTCTGCGATTCGCGGCAACAAGCTCGGAAAATTTGATCGCGAGACGGAAACCATTCAACTCTGGGAAATTCCGACGCCGCATTCCTTTCCTTACGGTGTCGATCTGGATAAAGATGAAAATGTCTGGTTCGCCGAACTGATCGCATGCAAGGTTGCGATGTTCAATCCCAAGACCGAAGAGTTCACCGAATATCCGGGTCTGTTGCCTTCTTGCGCTATCAATCGACTAACGGTCGATGAGCGTGGACTCATTTGGTATTCGGTTACCCGTGGCGGAACGCTAGGTAAGTTGAACCCGGAAACCGGTGAGCAAAAAGAATACGACATCTTACCGTTCACCGAAGTTAATGCATCAATCCCGTATGGAATTATTGCGGATCGTGATGATGACATATGGTTCGGTGACGGTGGTATGGGCGGCGCACTAATCAAGTTTCAGCCCGAATCGGAAGAGTTCACTTACTACCCATTACCGCGACAGACCGACAATCCGAACCTGGACACTACTCGCGATGGCGCAATCGTTTACACCACTCGAGCAAGCCGACAGGCTGGTATTGGAATCTTTTACCCTGACGTCAGCACGATGCGGGAATTCGGAGCATTTCGCTAAGGGTTAGCAAGACCATGTGGGAATCCAAAGTAATAATGATGAATGGTGAATTGATGCCATTCGAAGACGCGCGCCTGCACCCGCTGTCGCTTGCCGTGGCGTATGCAACGACGGTATTTGAAGGGGTGCGCGCCTATCGTTCGCCAGAGTCGGGCGAATTCGCGTTCTTCCGCCTGGATGAACATATAAAGCGACTGCAGACCGGTATGAAAGTGATGCGTTTTGAGCAAGCGTATGACGTTGATTTCTTCACGGAATGTCTGACGCGTCTTGTCCATGCGAATGAACCAGACTCGGATGTCTACATTCGTCTCCTCGTCTATATCGAGGGTGCAGGATTAATGGCGACAACCGGACCAGTGGGTTTCACGGCGGCGGCCATGCCGAGGAAGAAACCTAAGTTTGCGGAAACCGGGATGAGTCTTGGCGTCAGTTCGTGGCAACGCTTATCTGATAATGCCAGCCCACCGCGCATCAAGTGCACGGCGAATTATCACAATGCGCGCCTGACGATGCTGCAGGCGAAAGCCGACGGCTACGACGGTGCACTGATGCTGACTCCGCAGGGCAAAGTGTCTGAAGCTCCGATCGCCTGCTTCTTCATGGTTCGCGATGGCAAGCTCATAACGCCTGACATAACCAGTAATATTCTTGAGAGTATTACTCGCGATACGATTATTACGCGTTACAAAGAGCTGACAGGACTTGAGGTCGAAGAGAGAGTTGTTGATCGCAGCGAACTTTATTTCGCCGAGGAAGCATTCTTATGTGGAACAGGTCAGGAGATTCTCCCGGTTACCGCAATTGACAGGCTCCCGGTTGGCGACGGCTCGGTCGGACCGATAACCGAGAAGATGCGACAAGATTATTTCAATATTGTTCGTGGAGTTTCCGACGTGCACCCGGAATGGCGAACGCTCATTTAGGCTTAGACGATAATAATGCAGAGATTAATCACCGAAGAAGAGAAGAAACTGGCCGACGATATGCTCGCGAAAGCTCGAGCGGCGATGCAGGCCATCGAACACTTTGACCAGGAGTCTGTCGATCGATTGATTCAAGCAATCGCCTGGGCGGCGTCCAACGAAGAGACCACGATTCGATTGACGAACATGGGCGCCGATGAAAGCAAGATGGGCACTCGGGTACCCTCAAAACGCTTTCACATACTTGGAATACTTCGCGATGCTTTGCGGCAGAAAAGCATGGGTATCATCGAAGAAATTCCTGAGAAAGGAATTACCAAGTACGCCAAGCCAGCTGGGGTAATCGCTTCGCTGATTCCTGTGACGAATCCAATTAACACGCCGATCGGATTGGCGATTTTCGCAGTGAAATGCAAAGACGCCGTTATTTTCTCTCCACACCCCAGAAGCAAAGAGACCGCCTACGAGACTGTGCGGATAATGCGTGCCGCTTTGAAAAAGCAGGGTGTGCCTGAGGATCTTTTGCAGTGTATTCAGCAGCCAAGCATTCCTTTGACGAATTATTTGATGTCAATTTGCGATCTGACGAACGCGACCGGTGGTTCGGCGATGGTCAAGGCCGCCTATAGTTCGGGCAAACCGGCCTACGGTGTTGGTCCCGGCAACGCGACGATGGTTATAGATGAAACAGCCGATATAGAAGAAGCGGCTAAAAATACTCGCATTAGCAAAACAAACAATAACGGTGCCGGGTGTTCTTCAGATGGCAATCTCGTTGTCGATGCATCTATTTACGATGAGTTTCTTGAGCAATTGCAGAAAGAAGGTGGCTACCTCGCGTCTGCCGAAGAGAAGAAATTGATTAAGGCGGTTTGGTGGGATGCCGATGGTGCGCGCATATTCGATACGGTAGCGCAGCCTGCTTCGCTAGTAGCTGAGATGGCAGGTTTTGAGTTGCCAAAAGACAAGACGTTTCTCATTGTTGAAGAAGACAATATAGGTAAGGAAAACCTGTTCTCAAGCGAGAAGCTTGGCACGATGTTGGCCATATTCAAGTATGAGGGCGGCTTCGAGCATGCGCTGCAGCGAGTTAAAGCATTATACGAAGTTGGCGGCAAGGGTCATTCCTGCGGTATCTATTCCTTCGACGATGAGCATATTAACCAGTTGGCTTTGGCGGCACCGGTCAGCCGCATCATGGTCCGGCAGCCGCAGTCCATCGGCAATGCGGGCTCCTTCAGCAATGGAATGCCGATGACTGGCAGTCTTGGCTGTGGCGTTTGGGGCGGCGGTATATCGAGTGAAAATATTGCTTTGAAGCATTACTATCAGACCACCTGGGTGAGTCGACCGATTCCGGAGGACAGGCCGTCAGAAGAAGAATTATTCGGCGAGTTCTACGAGACCGAGACTAATTTCTAGCGACGCGTGTCCAAAATAGCTGCAGAGTTGGTGCGTTAGTGCAATTTAAGCCTCTCGCGACTGCCCACTATTGAGACATAGCGATCGCTATGTTTGGCCGTAAGATTGAACCTGATTAACCTGCAAAGTAATCAGAACCATTGAGAGGGGAAGATTCATGCTTAATAAGATTAGCGCTGTTAGCCATCGTCTGATAGCCGCCATTGCCTTGCTTTCCATCGCCTTCGTTGGCGGTTGTGCGAAGAGCGATTTGCCCGATCCGATGAGCAATGTCTTGTCGGGTTATGCAATGCTGAGCGGCACCGTAACTGGATCCGAGGACGGCGTTTTACCGGTCGTCTTTGCGAACAATACTGCAAAGGACGTTGCGTATACCGTCTTCGTTATCGACGGCAAATACCGAGCCGTCAACCTTATTCCTGGACCCTATGAGATTACAATTCGTGCGGCCGTCGATCAGTTGGAAGGCTTCACTTCTCAAACTGTCAATCTAGAAATCGCTGCCGACTCAAATACGACGCAGGATTTCGCTATTGAAGGTGTTGGTCTGGTTGATAATTACATTGGCGGTGTACCGTATCCGGACCCCGAGATCGTGCCTTACGACGAATTGTATCCGCCGGGACCAGGCCGCGACATCATGGAGCGCACCTGTCACGGTTGCCATGCCGTCAATTTCTATTCGTTCAATTTTCCTCGAGCTTACTCCGGTGGCCGTGCAGACAAAGACAAGGCTGCATGGGGTGTAACCGTTGATCGCATGCATAAAGGACCGGCATTTCGTCGGCCCGGAAAAGCGCCTATTTTTGATCCTGAATTGTTGCCGCCGGAAGACCGCGACATCCTCGTCGACTACCTCGCCGAGAATTTTGGTGCTGGATCAGCAGCCCGCGTAGCGAAGCTGGAAGAAGAACCTGAGTTGGACGAAGCGGCACTCGCCAAGGCGATGTTCGTTGAGTACAACTATCATGAACCCGAAGGCAAGTATGAAGTTTGGGGTTGGCCACACCAGGTTGATTTCGATCCTGAGGGTAACGTCTGGTTGGCATATACAGCCTGTTGTATCGTGAAATTCGATCCACGGACCGGTGACCAAACAGTCTTCGAAGATCATGGTGGCGGTCATGGCATCGTCGTCGATCCCACAGACGGAACCGTTTGGTATTCAGGTGACGTGGTGCGTCGTCTCGACCCCAAGACCGGTCTTGTCGACCACTGGAAGATCGGAGAAGACCGTTACCTCGGCAGTAACACGCAAATATTCGATTCCAAAGGCAATCTATGGCTGTCATTACTGGCAGCAGGTGGCGTTGCGAAATGGGATAGAGAAACCGACTCACTTACATGGTGGGAGGTTCCGGTAGTACGCAGTCGCCCATACGGCATCATTGTCGATTACAAGGACAAAGTCTGGTTTGCGGATTACCACAACGGTGGACTGACACGTTTTGATCCTGAAACTGAGGAGTTCAAGCATTTCCCTCTGGTCAAGGATAGAACGACCAGTGCTATTCGCCGGCTTGGCGTTGATTCGAAAGGCATAATCTGGGCATCTACCTGGGGCAATCGTGCATTCAAAGATGCTTCGCTGTTTCGCCTGGATCCTGAAACTGGTGAGGTAACGAAACGTCATCTTGGACTCCAGTACGGGGCTGGCTATAACGCGGAGGCGGATAGCGAAGATAATATTTGGGTTGCGCCGGACAATTACCTGACCAAGTACGATCAGGTCGCGGATGTATTCACGCACTACCCATTGCCGGTCCGTTCCGACAGCCTCAAGACCACGATCACGCGTGATGATGCGGTATGGTTTATCTATCGTAATGCGGGCAAGTACGCGGGCTATGGTGGTGTGGCAGCGGTGCTCTACCCGGATATGGATAAGATTCCGACGTTGGCCGCCTACCATTCCGAAGATAGCGCCGGAAATCATTTGGCTGGATTCGAAGGCCCGCCGGCGCCACCTGTACTGGGTAAAGATCGCATTGAAACCAATGTGACAGCTAAGAATGCCGAGGAGTATCGAGTCTGGGCGATCGAGAACGGTCTCTTGGATGAAGAATGATTTGGCGACCGGACTGTATTAGCGGATGACATTGGTGAAACAAAAATTATGTGCTGTCATTTGCGCGGCATTGCTACTGGCGCTTGCGGCTTGCGCTGATCGTGAGTCGGAGCCTGTGGCCAGCGCGAACGAGGCAAAGGTCTCTGACGCTGCGGCGACAGCCGTTGCGGTAGTTGAAGACGCGGCGGCAATGGGTAAACGCCTGTTCGCGAGCTGTTCCTTCTGTCATACAACCAACCCGGGAGGATCCAGTACGGTTGGTCCCAATCTCGCGGGCATATTGGGAGCGGCAGCCGGTGGTAAGAGCGACTTCGTGTACTCCGAGGCCCTCACAGCATCGGGAATTGTCTGGACTGAAGAAGCTCTCGATAGCTACATCGAAAGCCCGGCAAGCTTTATTCCAGGTGGCAGCATGGGGTTTGTCGGCATTGCAGACGCGAGCGAACGCGAGGCGATATTGGCGCACTTGATCAAGGTGACAAACGCCGAAACAGCACCAGCAGTTCAAGGAGAGGACGTTGCAATCTGGGAGTAAGTCCGCGGCGAAATTTTCCGCACTGCAGGTCGGCGTTGCGTGGCAGCGATTCAACGGCTTAATGGATGAAACTGCACACACTTTCGTGCGCACGTCATTCTCATCCGTTGTCAGGGATAATTGGGATCTTGCGGTCAGTTTGATGGATGCACAGGGCCGCCAGTTCGCGCAGTCTTCGCGAAGCGTGCCGTCATTTATTGGCACCATGCCAAAGACCCTGCAGGTGATGCTTAAGCGTTTCCCGGCCGAGAGTCTTAAGCCGGGTGACGTCCTCATTTCGAACGATGGTTATCACGGCACCGGTCACCTGAATGACATAACGATGGTGCGGCCGGTATTTCGTGGCAGCGAACTTGTGGCCTTCATCGGCAGTGTATTTCACAGCGTGGATATCGGCGGCGCACCATCGGTAAATGCTCGTGATTCGTTTGAAGAGGGCCTGACAATACCGGTCTGCAAGATTTTGAAGCAAGGCGTCGAGAACGAGGATGTCATCGCGTTCCTGACTGAGAACTTACGTGCACCTGACGAGACGCTTGGAGATATTCGCGCCCAGTTCGCCGCCTATGAGCTCGCTATCGGACGCCTTCTAAAGATATTGGTCGATGAGCATATCGATGACCTGACAGTGCTGGTTGAAGAGATTCTAGATCGCTCAGAAAAGGCAATGCGAAAGGCGATAGAAGCCGCACCTGACGGCTCCTACAGTGACAAGATTTACCTGGATGGCTTTGATGATCAGCCGTTGACGATTTGTTGCACGGTAAAAATTTCGGGCAGTAATCTTTCTGTTGATTTCGCAGGCACGTCGCCGCAAATAAATCGACCAATCAACTCAGTGCTCAACTACACGCTGGCCTATTCGGCCTACGCGGTTAAATGCGCTTTTGATCCGGTTACGCCAAACAATGATGGTTCATTTCGACCAATAACAATTACGGCACCTGAAGGATGTTTGCTTAACCCAGAGCGACCTGCGCCTATTTGGGCACGGCATCTTGCAGGACATTATTTGCCGCCGGTTATTTTCAGCGCATTGGCGAAATTGATGCCGGAAAAAGTGATCGCGGATTGTGGATCACCTGTGTGGAATGTTTACTTCGCAGGCAAGCAAGATAGCGGTCAACGATTCGTCAAAATGTTTTTCATGAATGGTGGTCATGGTGCGCGACCGCATCAGGATGGCCCGGCTTGCTTGAGCTTTCCAAGTAACATTGCCACCGTCCCGATCGAGCAGTTTGAAAACAGCGTACCAATTCTTGTAACCGAGAAAGAGTTGATACCCGACTCCGGCGGTGCGGGAAGATACCGGGGTGGACCGGCACAGCGACTATCCTTCAAGTCTACCTCCGATCAGCCTATAACAATGACGATCCGACATGAACGAGTAGACCACCCGCCACGTGGTTTGCTGGGCGGATTGGCGGGATCGCCGGGACGCGACTATTTGAACGGCGAACGAATTCCTGCGAAAGGCCGATTGGATATCAATTTGGGTGACGTTGTGACTTTCGAAACGCCGGGTGGTGGCGGAATGGGACCACCGGAAGAGCGTGCAGCCGAAAAAATTGCCGCAGACATACAGAGCGGGCTCGTCACTCAGGAAGCCGCTGACACACTTTATAGGCGCGGTGAATTGAAGGCGCAGAAGCATGGCTGATCAATTCAGAGTCGGCGTCGACATAGGCGGTACCTTCACAGATCTGGTCATGATCAATTCGACGACAGGCCGCCTGTTTAACGAAAAAGTCCTGACCACGCCGCAGGACCCCTCGCAGTGTGTTTTAAACGGCGTGCAAAAGATTCTGCAAGCCAATAATGTTGCGCCGGCTGATGTGCAACAAGTTATTCATGGCACAACTTTGGTCGCGAACGCAGTAATTGAGAGGCGCGGCGCAGCGGTTGCTTTGATTACAACCAAGGGTTTCGGTGACATTCAGGAAATCGGCACCGAAATGCGCTACGACACTTATGACCTGTTTATGGAGACGCCAGAGCCGCTGGTGCCACGTCACTGGCGTTATGAAGTCGTCGAACGCATGGGGCCGAACGGTGAAGTGATAACGCCTTTGGAAGAAGAATCCGTCAAGCGCGTAGCCAGCGAAATTGCGGCGACCGAGGTGACGGCTGTAGCGATATCGTTGTTGCACGGGTTTCGCAATCCAGTGCACGAGCAGCGTATCCGTGAAATCGTTCTTGAAGAAGCGCCAGAGCTGGTGGTGTGTATCTCAAGCGATGTTATGCCGGAAATCGGCGAGTATGAGCGCACCACAACAACCATCTGCAACGCCTATGTCTTGCCGGTTTTTGATACTTATCTGCGACGTTTGACCGGTGGTTTGCGTGAGATGGGCATCGACAAAGAGCTATACATGATGTTGTCTGACGGTGGCACTGTGCATGAGTCGACGGCGGCAGCTTATCCAATTCGACTTGTGCAGTCGGGACCTGCCGGTGGCGTCCAGGCTACCTGTGCTATCGGCGCGCTTGTCGGCGAACGCGACATGTTGTGTTTCGATATGGGCGGTACGACCGCGAAAGCCTGTCTTATTGACGATGGGAAGCCGCTACGAACAACGGAGTTCGAAGTCGCGCGCGTTTACCGCTTCAAAAAGGGCAGTGGACTACCACTAAGAATCCCCGTTATTGAGATGATCGAAATTGGTGCCGGCGGCGGCTCAATTGCAAAGGTAGATCATCTCGGCCTGATTCAGGTTGGACCGGAGAGTTCGAGTGCTGATCCCGGCCCTGCTTGCTATGGCCTCGGTGGAACAAGTTCGACAGTTACCGATGCGGATCTGGTACTTGGTTATCTGGCTGCGGATAATTTTCTCGGCGGTGACATGAAGCTTGACGTCGATGCGGCGAAAGCGGCGCTACAAAAGAATATTGCCGATCCCCTGGGTGTTTCAGCGGTTGATGCCGCTTGGGCGATCCACGAAACAGTCAATGAAAACATGGCACAGGCAGCGAACATCCATGCGCTCGAAAAGGCCAAACGCATTACTGACTACACGATGGTTCCCATCGGTGGTGCAGGTCCGGTGCATGCCTGCAATATCGCCCTGAAGCTGGCGCTGCCACGCGTAATTTGTCCGCCGGGAGCGGGTGTGGCTTCTGCGCTTGGATTTTTAGTTTCGCCGACGGCGTTCACGTTCGTGCAGGGCGGAGTGGTGCCTCTATCGTCGCTGGATGTTTCTGCGGTCGGCGAAATGCTCGATGACATGGAGACAAAAGGCAGGGTACTGCTGTCGAAAGCGGGCACACCTGGCGATCAGGTACACGTCGAGATTCTTGTCGCGATGCGCTACGTCGGTCAGGGCTATGACGTTGAGGCGTTAGTGGAGAGACAAGTTTTGGATTCGGATGATCATGCCGCGATGCGGCAAGTATTCGAAGCCGCTTATAAGCAGCAGTACGGGCGGATAGAGGAAAATATGCCTGTAGAAATTGTTGCATGGAGGGTGGTCGTGTCAGGCGATACTCCGACAATCGATCTTGTGGCCGCTAGACCGGCGACTGTAGAAGGCGATGCAAAAAAGGGTAATCGAGAGATCTATTTTGGACCCGATACCGGCTTCGTCAACGCACCAGTCTATAATCGTTACGGCCTGGTACCGGGCAGCAATTTCGAGGGACCGAGCGTGTTTGAAGAACGTGAATCGACGACTGTCATACCGCCCGGTGCAAAAGCCAGGATCGACGACGCGCTGAATTTGGTCGTCGATCTCCCGATCGCAGGGTAGCAGCGGTAAGCTTGCCGGGGTCACGATGGCTAATAAGACAAATACAATCGCTGAGCTTGTCGTATCAGCACTCGCTGCAAACGGCGTCAAACGCATATTCGGCGTTCCGGGAGGAGGCAGCAGCCTCGATATCATAGCCGCTGCCGCTGCTGTTGGCATCGATTTCGTTTTGACGCGCTCGGAGAATTCGGCGGTAATGATGGCTGCAGCAACGGCCGAACTCGATGGTGTGCCCGGCGTCGCATTGACAACGAAGGGACCCGGCGTCGCCAATGCCGTGAACGGTATAGCCTACGCAGCATTGGATCGCGCGCCAGTCATCTTGCTTACTGACGGATTTACGGCGGAACAGGAGTCCTTTATTACGCATCAAGTGTTTGATCAGCGAGCACTACTGGATCCATTGGTAAAAGCTTTTGCCCGTATCCAAAATGATACTTCGGCGAGCGAAATTTCGGCGCTGATAGAAATGGCCGTTACACCCCCGCTCGGACCAATTCAGATAGAGTTAACCGGCAAAGTTGCGAAGTCGGAAGTCCTTAGCGACGACCTGACGTTTAGCGCTATAGCGGCACCTGCGACTATCGATAATAGAGGAGTCGCGACGGCTGCTGAGGCTATGAAGAATGCAGTCCGACCGCTAGTAATTGTCGGGCTCGAAGCACGCGATGATACGACGGCGGCTGCAATTAACGAGTTAATTGAGGTACTCAACTGTCCGGTATTGCCTACATACAAAGCCAAGGGCGTCGTGGCGGATTCTCATTCTCTATTCGCCGCTATATTCACTGGCGGAGCCGCTGAGAGTGAATGCGTATCAAAAGCGGATCTGATTATACTGTGCGGTGTCGACCCGGTTGAGTTCGTGTTGCAGAAATGGCGTTACGATGCGCCAGTCGTTGATATTGCAACGATGCGTCACGAACCGCATTACACTTCAATTGATTGCGGCGTGTACGGATCGATATCCAGGAATCTTGAGCTTTTGATTCCGCAATGCAAACAATCGATGTGGTCTGTTGAGGAAATATCGGCGCTGCGCGAGAAAACACTAACGGCGCTTGCGTACCCCGAAGGCGAGGGCGTGGGTCCCCAGGAAGTAGTGGTCCTTGCCGGGATTGAAGCGCGAAACGCAGGCGTAAACCCCAGAATCACAGTGGACGCTGGTGCACATATGTTTAGTGCAATGGCGTTCTGGAACTGTAATGCACCGATGGACGTTTTAATATCAAACGGCCTGGCAACAATGGCATTCGCGCTTCCAGCCGCAATCGCAGCAGCACTGCACGAACCCGAGCGACCGGTCATCGCGATCACTGGCGACGGTGGGCTGTTAATGTGCTTAGGTGAGCTGCTGACGGCTGTGCAGCAGAAAACGCAAATTATTGTCATCGTATTGAACGATGGTGCGCTTTCGCTGATCGACATCAAGCAGCAGCAACGTGAGTTGCAGCCGCTCGGTGTGCGTTGGGAGCGACCCGACTTTGCAGAAATGATGAGTGGCTTTGGGGGTCGCGGATTTCGTGTCAGTGAAACATCTGACTACGAAAAAGCGCTTGCCAAAGCCTACCAGGAACCAGGCCCCGTGCTGATCGACGTTGTAATCGATCCGCGCGGGTATCCGCAACAAATTAAGGCCCTGCGTGGCTAAGCGACACAAAACAGGAGTTAAGGTATGAAAACGCCCGATACGGCAGACGGATCTTTCAAACTGCCCGCGGAAGTTGTCGAGATTTGTGATCTCGCGAAACGCATCGTGGAAAAAGAGCTGATGCCATTGGAGCCTGAGTTCTTACCGCATCCCGGCCACGCATTTGGCATCAAAGAAACGACGAATCTGCGCAAAGTATTTGGTGAAGACGTAACGCAACGCCTGATCGATATCAGCAAAGATACGGGGCTCTGGTACTTGATGGTCCCCGAAGAGCACGGTGGGTCTGGATTGTCGATGCTGACGCAGGTCGCGATCCTTGAGCAATTCAATTACACGGCTGTGCCATTTCCATTCGCAAACGTCGCGAATATTTTGTATCAGTGCGAAGGCGATCAGATCGATCGCTTCTTAAAGCCTGTGATCGAAGGTGAGATGACGACGTGTTTTGCGCAGACTGAGCCAAATGCTGGATCCGATCCGGGTGGCATGATGCAGACGAGTGCTGTCAAAGACGGCGACGAATGGGTAATCAATGGCACCAAGATGTGGATTTCGGGTGCCGCCGAATCCGACATGATTATGGTGCAGGTAGTGACGGATGCAGAAAAACGTCAACGCGGCGGCATAACCATGTTCATGGTGACCAGAGACAATCCAGGCATGACGGTTGAAGAACCGGGCATAAAAACGTGGCTCGGACCGCACGCGTCGCAGTACGTCGTAAACTTCGATAACTGCCGTGTGCCGGAGTCGGATATTCTTGGCGGTGTGGGCAATGGATTCCGTCTCGGCCAGAAGTGGCTGACGATTCATGATCGATTGCTCCGCGGTCCATTTGCGCTGGGTAAGATGCGACGCGCTCTGGATATGTCGATAGCGTGGTCAAAACAGCGTGTAACGTTTGGTAAGCCGATTTCGGAACGTCAAGCGATCCAATGGCAACTTGTTGATATGTATATTGATTTGGAGGCGCTGCAGGCTCTCACTTATCAAATGGCTGCGCGCGCTGATTCCGGTGAGGATATTCGTGCAGAGGCGGGCATGGTCAAATTGACGTCGATGATATGGGGCGCCCGTACGCTGGACAAGGCAATTCAGATACACGGTGCGATGGGAGAGTCACTCGAATTACCACTGACTTTATTCTATAGGTACCTACGGCATGGTCAGATTGGTGGCGGCGCGAACGAAATTCAGCGCATGCAGATAGCTCGCAAGTTACTCAGGGACTAGGAATGACGAAGATTCGCTTTGCTGTATTGATCCTGGCGTCGTGCGCTTTGTTCGGCTGCGACAACGCGAACGAAGGCAGTACTGATGCGAAGTATCCGTCGCGACCGATAACCATTGTTGTTCCTTATGCGCCGGGCGGTGGCGGTGACACATTTACACGTGCGATCGCCATACAAGCGCAGGAAATTCTGGGTACGAAAGTTCTGGTCGAAAACCGTATGGGCGGCGGCGCGACAATCGGCGTCGGATCGGTTGCACGTGCCAAGCCGGATGGCTACACATTGGGCTTTGTTTCCAGTAGCCCGGTCGTCGTCGTGCCGAACTTTTTTGAGGTGCCTTATGATGCGAGCACAGATTTAACCTATCTTTCGCGCTTCGTCGTCAGTCCTTATCCGGTACTCGTGCGGGGAGATTCATCGTACGATTCCTTCGACGAACTGCTGGCTTACGCAAGAGAAAATCCGGGCAGGTTACGTTGGTCTACCGCCGGTATTAATGGTGCGCCACACATCGCGACCGAAGCCGCTTTGAAACAAGAGGGAGTTGAGGCGGCGTTCGTTCCGATGCAAGGATCAACTGAGGTTTTAGCCGGCTTGTTGGGCGGCACAATCGACATGGGCGTCATGTCCGACTATGCAGGACCGTTAGCAGCGGGTGACGTTCGACTACTCGCCGAAATTGGCCCGGAACCAATAGAAGGTTTCCCCGATATCCCGACCTATCGAGAAATGGGTTATCCGCTTGCACCGACGATATTTTTCGGCATGGCAGGGCCAGCTGGGTTACCCGATGATGTGATTCAGACCTGGGAGACGACGATCAAGACGATCACAGAGTCCGAATCGTTTCAGGAAGTGACCGTGCGTTTGAACGGCAACGTCACCTATCTGGATCACGAGGCGTTCGAAGCGTTGGTTCTGAGTGATATTGAAAGTACTAAGAAAGCATTACAAACACTTGGGATCCTGGAGAAATAAATGGGTCAGGTTGTCACTTGAGCAGGATTAAGGAATGAGCGTGAGGTCTCGGGAAGCTGCGATCATTGCCGGTCTCCTGCTCGTAACGGCAGTATTCGGCCTGGTTCTTATTCCAATGGGAATTCGCGAGGGCTATGGTTCAAGTGGCGCTGGTTTGTCACCACGCTTTATGCCGGAAATCGCGACAATGGGCATAGCAGTGGCTCTGCTATTTGGTTTGGTGAAGCAATTGCTAAGCGTGGAAACTGCCGCCGGCGCGGAAGCGCACCCTGACGGAGTTGTCGGTCACCCGATGCGGGCAGTGATCGTTATCGCAATCTGCCTGTTTTTTTCACTTGTCGGTTTTCGAATGGCGGGCTTCTATTTGGGCGGCGTGGTAATGGCGGCCTCTTTGACGGCACTGCTCGGCGAGCGAGAAATCCTCAAAGTCGTTGTGTTCCCGGTTCTGGTTTTGATCGTTATTTACATCGTGTTCGAATTCGGCTTTCAAATTCGCTTGCCGAAATCCGGCTTGATCGCGTCGATTCCGGTCTGATCGAATGGAAGCGATTCTCGAAGGCATAAGTCTCTCACTAAGCGTCAACGCGCTGCTTGGCATTATCGTTGGCGTTGTACTCGGTCAGGTGCTGGGTTCTATTCCAGGATTGACTGCAGCCATGGCGGTGGCCTTACTGGTGCCATTTAGTTTTTACTTTGACCCTTGGGTCGGCATTCCGATGATGCTGGCGATGTTCAAGGGATCACTTTTCGGCAGCAGTATTCCAGCAATCCTGTTGCGTACCCCAGGGACGCCCGCTGCAGCCGCGACCGTCATCGACGGTTACCCGCTGGCGAAAGAGGGTAAGGGCGGCAAGGCGTTGCGTACTGTCTTGTTTGCGTCCGTATTTGGCGACGCGTTTTCGGATATTTGTTTGATCCTCGGCTCAGGTGCACTGGCGGCGATCGCTATACGATTTGGGCCGTCGGAGTACGTCATCCTCGTACTATTCGCCTTGATTAGCTTGGTATCGCTGAATCGCGGTAGTTCCTGGCGAGGCATTGTGGCAATCCTGGCGGGTGTCCTGATTGGTTGCATTGGACTCGACCCAATTAGCGGTACGGCCAGACTGACATTCGGTAACGCCGAGTTGTTTGACGGCGTTGGCCTGATTCCAATGCTGATTGGCTTCCTGGCAATTTCCGAAGTATTCACACAGCTTGAGCAACCACTGAAGACGCTCAGTCAACGTGCTATCGAATTTTCGAAACGACCGGAAGATAACAAGCTATCGCGTGAGGAGCGGCGAGAGCTTCTTCCTACCCTGCTTAGGTCATCGATGATTGGCACGGTTACCGGCGCTTTGCCGGGACTTGGTTCAACCGTAGCGGCCTTTATCGCGTACAACGAAGCGCGTCGAACCGCGAAGAGGCCAGAGGAATTCGGCAAGGGTTCACTGCACGGCATTGCAGCACCGGAGGCGGCCAACAACGCTGTGAGTGGCGCAAACCTGATACCGCTGCTGGCTTTCGGTATCCCGGGCGATGTTGCCGCTGCCTTGATTCTCGGCGCTTTGTTGATCCAGGGGATCACACCTGGCCCGCTAGCCTTCAGAGATAATCCGGAGCCTATCTATGCGATTTTTTCGGCGATGTTGCTAGCGAATCTTGTCAACTACCTGGTCGGTATCGCCTACATCCCGTTGGCGAAAAGGCTCGTGTCAGTTTCAAAGCGTTTGCTGTTTCCGGCGGTCTTGGTGTTTGCATCAGCTGGTGCGTATGCCATGCGAGGCTCATTATTTGACGTCCAAATGATGTTCGTATTTGGACTTATCGGCTGGCTGATGTCCAAGTTCAAATTCCCAACTGTGCTGTTGCTGATCGGCTTCATACTCGCGCCAATTCTCGAACGTTCGGCGCGTCAGACTCTCATTTTGATTGACTCGTCGGACGGTCTATTGGCTTTTGTGCAAAGTCGGCCGGTATTGATGATATTGCTGGGTGTATTGGCCGTGTTGGCCGTGTTGGTTATTCGCCAGCAAATATCAATGCGGCGTTTTACGGATCAGGATGACGACGGGGTCATGGGGCCAGGCTAAAAAATCATTTTGCTTTCGGCAAGTTTCTTGCGCAGGTCTTAAGCTAAGCGTCGCGAATAGCGCGGCGCACCAGATTCTCCATCAGCGGGATCTTGAAGTGGTTGTAGTTGAGCGGAGTTGCTCCACGCGACGCGGCGCCACCCGCAACAGTCGCAGTCTCTTCATCTTTGTTGCTGCCGCGCACAATATCTTCAACCACATTCAAGCGTCGTGGAACGCACTCAACACCGCCGCAGGCGATGCGTATGTCCGTTATTACATTGCCATCAAGTCGCATTGCAGCGGCGACGTTGACTAGTGAGAAGTCCCAAGTCTTTCGATCTGCAACTTTCTCAAAATAGAATTCTGCCTTGGCCCAGGTATTGGGAATTCTTATTGCAGTCAAGATATCACCAGGCTCGAGTACCGTCATTCTTTCAATGTCGATATCGGGTCCTATAAAAAAACTATCCGCTGCTATTAGTCGTTCGCCTGCTGCATTGCTGACGACAAGTGTGGCCTCAAGCGCGAGCAGAACGGGTGCAGTATCAGACGGAGTAACCGCGACGCAGCGATTTGCGCCGAATAAACAATGTTCGCGGTTCATTCCTTCGGGCGTATCTGCATAACAGGTATTGCCGCCGGCGCGATAACAATCCATACCGGCGCGGTAGTACCAACAGCGTGCGTCCTGGCACAGGTTGCCGCCAAGCGTCGCAATGTTTCGAATTTGTGGGCTGGCTACGCGCGCGGCAGCATCCGACAACAAGCCATATCGCTCTTTGATCAGCTCGCTTTGAATAACATCGTTCAGCGTGGTGAGCGCGCCAATTTCTATGCCGTCACTGGTCTCACGAATCCCTTTGAGCGCCTCAATATTGCTCAGATCAATAACGGCCTCGGGTTGTTTGGCGCGGTCTTTAAACCAGTCGAGACTGTCTTGTCCACCGGCTAATAGCCAGCCCTGCTCGGCGTGCTTGTCTGTTAGCTCCAATGCACCTTCGAGGTCGCTTGGTTGCAACAGTTGAAACGCCGGCATCATGTCCTTCGCCACTCGATACTCCTACTAAAAAGTGTTTACTTGCAGGGACTTATGAGATTGATCCTGGCCAGAGGCCGCATTCAATATCATGTCCGTGACAATCGGAGTTCGATTGAAATAGTGTCCGCCCAGAGCATCCGAAATGGCGCATACCAGCGCGGACGCCGCACTTCCCATTACAGGTTCGCCTAATCCTTTCGTACCCACTGGATTCTGCGGATCGGGGATATTGACTGCACCAGCGGTCATGTTCGCAGGTACGTCCAGATAGGAAGGCGGCTTGGCATTCAACAATCCGACATTGGCAGGTAGGCCGTTCTGCGGGTCATAAACCATGCGTTCTGTGGTTGCGAGCCCAATTCCCATAACGGCCCCACCTTTGACCTGCGTTGCCATACCAAGCGGATGAATAACCGTGCCGCAATCCGTTGTGCCAACGTAGTCGAGAATTTCAAACTCACCGGTTTCAAGGTCGAGTTCGATCTTGATAAATGCTGATGCCAAGCCAGGCACGACTCCAGTCTTGTCGTAGTTGTCTTTTGCGACGCCGACAAGCCCGCTGCCGGCGATGCCCGCGGTCGACGCCTTGGTGATGAAGAAAATATCCTCAGGCATTTCCTCGCCGGAATATTGCCCACCCAGATCAATCGCGGCCTGTGCCGCCTCGGCGTAGCTAATACTCTTGGCTGGATCAGCAATAGAAAACACTTTGTGGTCGCCGATGTCGTAGTCTCCAACGTCACCGCCGAGTTTGAGCGCTGCAATTTCCAACAGCTTGCGCTTGGCGTCCATCGCTGCGGCGTGATTACTTCGCGCCATAGTAAATGATGTGTTGCTGCCAAATTGCCCCAGGTTCCACGGCAGATGCTTGCGACTGTCGCCGCGTTCGATCACGCATTTGTCCCAGTCGCAACGCAGAACTTCAGCGACGACTCTTGATGTCCCTGCATAGGAATAGGTACCGAGATTTCCTATGCCAGAATGAATGTGCAGGATCCCGTCGGGGGTAATTCTGACCAAACCATCGAAGCCGTTACTGCCCGCTGAATGGTAGGCCTGGCCGACTCCGATGCCGATAACTTTCGAGCCGTTCCTGGAACCGCTCTCTGCCGACTTCGTTTTCCAGTCGAAATCCTTGGCGCCAATATCCAGGGCTTCACGTAAATAGGCACTTGTTACAGACTCTCGCTTGCCACCGTAAAGAGATGAGTTATCGGGACAATTCAATTTGCGGATACTGAGCCGGTCTATGCCAAGTTCCTTGGCGGCCTTGTCCAATAGTGGCTCAACAATCATAGCGATCTGGTTCTGACCCGGACCACGCTGCGCAGTGGAAGGCGGCGTATTTGTCAACATAGCGATGCCGCGATAGCGCATCGCTTGCGGTTGATAGACAAACGATACAGCACCGGCTGCGCTGTCGAAATCCGGGAAGCCGGCGTATGGACCTGACTGCTGCACGATATACAAATCGACTGCCGTAACCTTGCCGCCCTTGTCGAATCCGATCTTTATTCGCCCCTGAAATCCGGCTCGCGCGGATCCCAGATAGTATTCTTCCTCTCGACTGATACGCATCATTACCGGCCGTCCGGCTTTCTTCGAGAGGTATGCGGGCACTGCCATAATCGGGTAAGCGACTCCCTTTGAGCCAAATCCACCGCCGCAAAATTCCGCGATCAAGACCAGGTCGGCGGGTTCTATCCCCAGCATTTTTGCCAGGCCCGGAACGATAAAACTTTGGCTTTGTGTAG
Organism: uncultured Woeseiaceae bacterium; assembly: GCA_905480215.1. Lineage (GTDB taxonomy): Bacteria > Pseudomonadota > Gammaproteobacteria > Steroidobacterales > Woeseiaceae > UBA1847. The sequence goes on from CAJQPL010000060.1 coordinate 39,206, forward strand.
AACCGTGCACGAAGCATTTACCATTTTGCCAGTAGGCCATGGCGCTTCTCGGCTCCATGCTGTGATGTGAATTGGCAGCGGTGACAAACGATTCGTCGTAGACAACAGAAGCGTTGGCAAAGCCCTCGTCCAGGTCTCCGAATGCCCATTCGCTTTTAGGCTTGCCGCTCATTGGCAATACGTCTTCTGCGACCGACGCAAAATCTTTAGCCGTCCATTTGATGGTATCGAAGGGACCGTTAAACGAGCCGGACGTATTGCCGCCAGTACGTGCATCCGGACCACCTGGATATAAACTCTCGAGCGGGTCGACTGTGAACGGCAGTGGTTCGAGATCCAACTTGATTTTTTCGATTGCGTTCGCGGCGATGGTTTCGCTTTCTGCTGCTACCGCAAGTATTGGGTCACCAACGTAACTCGGTTCATTGGTAAGGGTCTTCTGCGCCGCACCCTCGATGACGGGTAGGTCATCTGCCGTCAATACAGCGACTACGCCGTCCATAGCAAGCGCCTCGGACACGTCGATACTGCGCACATTTGCATGCGGCATTGGGCTCGTCAGCAATTTACAAAAAAGCATGCCGTCGGTGCGAAAATCCTCAGCGTATTTTGCTTTTCCGGTTACCTTGCTGAGTACGTCGGGGGGTGTAAAATTCTTGCCAAGCAATGTGTGCTTCAAGTCATCTCTCCTGCCGCCCGCATTACAGAGTTCAGATAGTGATCGTAGGCGCCGCAGCGACAGAGGTTTCCGGACAAAGCCTGTCGGGCCTGATCTCGAGTCGGTGCGGCATTAACTTGTAGCAGCGCAACGGCGGACATGATTTGTCCTGGAGTACAAAACCCGCACTGCGGCCCCAGCTCGTCAATAAACGCCTGCTGCACCGGATGAAGATCTCCACTCGCACTGGCGAGTCCCTCGATAGTTCGAATGGCGCGGGTACGCACCGTGTGCGTGAGCGTCGAGCATGAATTGATAGGTGCTTCGTCCACAAGAACAGTGCAAGCGCCGCATTCACCCCGGTCACAACCAAGCTTGGTGCCGGTAAGACCGAGTTTGTAGCGCAGTGTCATCGCCAAGGTTTCCTGGGGAAGTACATCAACTCGACGAATCTTGCCGTTCACACTGATTGATATGAGTCGCTCGACCGAGTTCGCCGCAGAGTTATCTGATGAGCAACCGGCAATCCCGCCAAACAAAAGTCCGGATGACGATGCCACAGCACCTGAAGCAATGATGCTCTTTATAAATGCTCGTCTCGATGCCTTGCTCCGCAGGCCATCGGCGGAGTTGTCGACAGCTGATTCCGAAGCTAAATCTGAAGGGAAAAACTTGATTGGATTTTTCATCAACTAAACACTGACTTGGCCCGAGCGAGAGCAACGATGCTATGGAGTTTCGCGGTCGCAGTCAAATGCTCAGAAATTAGAAAGCGTTGACGCGCGAAACAAATAAATTCAGACTGGCTGCCGATTTTGCAGTCGCTGTTACTTGGCGACCTTGGTTTTAAATCTCATCCAGGTGTTGATGCTTTGAACGTCCTTGAATATCAGTCAAATGCATGGGGTCAATCGGTTCTCCAGGGGGTCTCGTGGGACCTTATATGGATATTTGCTGCAGCAGGTCTTGCGGTAATTATTTGCCATTTAATATTTCTTCTGCGACGAAAGCGAGTCACGGCAGCTGGCGACATTGAAGCTGCGTCGTTAAAGCACGCCGATGAGTGAATCCGGCCGAGTTGTGCGTCACAAGCTGTCGCACCGAGTGTTTCACTGGATAACGGCGGTATGTGTTCTGGTGTTGTTGACGACAAGTCTGTTGCCGATTCTTGGCATCAAATTCAATTGGCTTATGCCGCACTGGATTGCTGGCCTGGTGCTCATAGCTGCGGTCCTGTGGCATATCGTGGCAATAGTGGCGGCGCGGTCTCTGGGTTATATGTGGGCAGGTGTTCGGGAATCTATGGCCTCCGCAAGTTTCGTGCTTGCGATCGTTACTGGCAAAAGTGCACACTCGGTTAAACCAGGAAAATATTCTCTGGCACAGAAAATATTCCATCTGGCGGCGTCCGTTGTAGTACTGGTTGCAGCAGCAACTGGAATTATCATGATGATCGGGATCGACACACCATTTTGGGATCGCGACCCCTATTTTGTTACGGAACAAACTCGTGGAATTGTGTTTGTGGCGCATGGAATGGCAACACTGATAAGTATCACGATGATAATTGTGCACGTCTATTTCGCGTTGCGCCCGGAGAAACGCTATTTTCTGCGTTCCATGATAAGTGGTTGGATTACGCGACGTGAGTACGAGGATAATCATGATCCAAAACTGTGGAATGAGGACAAGCAATGAGCTCGGCGGATCAAAAAATCTTGGCGCAGATTGAAGCTATCGAGTCTGCTTATGAATTCATGTTGGCGTACGCCGCCCAGGGGCGCGATTCGGACGACAAGCGTGCAGGTGGATCTGAAATCGAAGGTGTACTCTCATCATTGGCTACGGCATTGACGGTTTTGCAGGACGATGCGTCGAATTTGGGGCTACCAACACAGTTCCAGACATTTGCTGAAACGCTTTCAATGGATGCCAGGAATGCACGCGGCGCGGTCGAGCTGGTTCAAATCCAGGCGCGAATCAGCTCACAGTTGGTGGATAATCTGAACGCGTCAATTCATCTCAGGGCTGTACTGACAGATCTTTTTCTCATAGACGAGGCCCTGAAGTGCCAATAAATCGGGGCATCGTCATAAAAAATATTCGCAAGCTAACTTAATAGGAAATTACAAACAAAATGAAAGCGCTACTCTGTATGGATTTCGAAAACGATATCGTTCACCCGGATGGCAAAGTCTCGGGGAAGGGCTACGCCGCTTACAATGCGGACAATAATACTGTTGCGACCTTGCGCACTGTTCAGGACAAGTTTCGCGAGGCCGGATTGCCTGTTGTGCATGTCCGGGTCGGATTCTCGCCGAGTTATGCTGAGCAACCCAAGGGTTCTCCGTTGATGGGCCAGGCGCACAAGTTTGGTGCATTTGATCTGAGTGGTTGGGGAACAGAGTTTCTCGACGAAGTCGCGCCACAAGGTGACGAGCTTGTCATCACAAAGCACCGCGTCGGGTCGTTTTTTAGTACTCCACTCGAGCTGACGTTAAAAACGATGGGCGTCACTGATGTCTACTTGGCCGGTGTTGCTACCGACATGGTGGTTGAGTCGACGGCTCGTGAGGCTCACGATCGCGATTTCACCGTGCACGTTATCGCAGATTGCTGTATCGCCGCAAATAACGAAGATCAGCAACGTTCGATTACGAATATGGAAAAATTGGCAACTATTCTGGATAGTGGCGACCTGTCGCTAGCCTAATAACGGCGCCATTCTGGCCTCATATTGTTGGGCAGCGTGCGGCATTATCGCGAGCAGCTGCCCACTATTGAGACAGTTGAATATTAGAACTTGTCTACCCCAGTTACTCAGGTATAGCCTGATTACATTACAAGAGCTTGTGTGAGAGCCATTTTCCGTTCGGGAATCACACAACAATCGTTTTTAGTGGGGAGTAGATCAATGAAAAGACGAAAAATTACTGTATTCGGAGTGCCAATTTCGATTCTTGCAGTTGGCGTATTTGCCATTCCAGGTGCCGCTTCTGTCGCCAACGCACAGAACGCTGCAGCGGATGACGATGCTTTGATGATTGAAGAAATCATCGTCACATCGCGAAAACGTGAAGAGTCCCTGTTTGATATTCCAGTGGCCGTAACGGCGTTTAGTGCCCAGGATATCGTTAATGCCGGTCTTGAAGAATTACCTGATTTGGTCTCGTACACACCCGGCTTTCACTACGCTGAAAACTCGGTGACTCGCGGTGGACGTTTCAACCGGCGCCTAATCTTCCGCGGCATGAACCCTCGGACAGACAGGCAAACACGGCAAGCCGCTACCGTTTTCATCGATGGTGCACCAACTATTGGTTCTGAAATCGGTACGACCGATAACTACGAACGAATCGAGATTATCAAAGGGCCACAAAGTGCTCACTTCGGTCGCCAGACCTTCTCCGGAGCGATCAACGCGATCACCAAGACGCCAGGCAATGAATTCTCCGGCGAAGTTAGTGCGGACGCTGGTAGTTTTGGCAGAGCCAGTTTCGGACTGAGCGTGGAAGGAGCACTTGTTGCGGACAAGCTACTCTTTCGTGTCAGCGGCAGGGATTACAGTAGCGACGGTGAGTACGTAAACTCGGCTGATCCTAATACGCGGCTGGGTTCTGAATCCACGCGAGACGGCGGCTTGTCACTGTTCTTCACGCCCAGCGACAACTTCTCTGCCAAGTTGCGGGTCCGGCGTTGGAAGGACGAGGACGGTCCCAGCGTTGGCTTGTCAATCAATAACGCCCAAAACGGTGACTTGGCCAATTGCCAACCCGGCGGCAGCGCCGGCAACCTTTGGCCTGGTGGCAATTGGGTTTGCGGTGAAGTTCCGTTCGTTGGTAATAGCCAGCTAGGCATGGACACTACGATGACGCCCGCGTTGCAGGAGCTTTACTTCAATCCAACATTAAAGTCTGCATACATCTTCGGTGTTCCCGAAAGGATGGGACTTGAAAGAAACGCTGAGGAAAACAGTCTGGTTCTTGATTGGGAGCTTGGGAATGGCATGGTTATTTCATCGATCACGGCCAAGCACAAGAATGAATACTCAAGTCTCGAAGATCTCGATCGGTTGGTGACAGCGGGTCTTGGCAACTGCGTACCTATTGATAGTGATCCGACACTGATATCTTGCTCAGCTGATAGCTACCAACTAAATCTTACTAGCAACGAAACCTTCTTCCAGGAGTTGCGCCTTACTTCATCGAGTGATCAATCGTTTCGATGGGCGGTGGGTGTAAGTTACGCCGAGGTTGACGCTTTGTTGCAAAATGCGAACAAGATTGGTACCCGGACTGTTTTAAGTTCTGGAAATGTTAGCAACTTTGACCCGAAAACCACTGCGATCTTTGGTTCGGTCGCGTGGGACTTCACCGACCGCTTCACGCTGAGCGTCGAAGGGCGCTATCAAGAGGATGAGGTTAACGAGGGAACGGTTGGGGGCACTCAGTTTTCTGAGACCTTCACCAGCGAGAATCCACGCGTGATCCTTGACTTCAAGCCGTTTGACGATACGACGATCTACGCGACCTACGCAAAGGGCAGTCAGCCAGGTCAGTTCAATGCGGCTGTAGGCAATTTACCGCAGGACGAGATTGATCAACTTCGGGCGATCGCGGACTGTGGTACGGCTTCAACTTACGATTGCTTAACCATTGTGCCTGAGGAAGAGGTCACCAACCTTGAGCTCGGTATCAAAAGCCGCTTTTGGGGTGGTCGTGCGCAGGTCAGCGCCGCGGTCTATATGATGGATTGGGAGAATATCGTTGCACCGAATATCGTAACGATTAACGATGCGCTTGGTGAACCGAAGAACGTGCAGATTAACGCACTGGGTGGTCAAGCGGATTTGTCAGGCCTGGAACTGGAAGCCACGGTGTTGTTGAGCGAGCACTTCACGCTCGACATGACCTATTCTTTCGTTGGATCTGAAATCGGCGTTTTCGAAAGTCCTGATGCGGCTCGCTTGCTTGGCGAAAGACAACTAGACGGGCTGGATAATCAGTTCTCTCGATATCCGGAGAACAGCGGTAGTATGACCTTGAGCTACGATGGTGAGCTCGACGCAGACAGGAATGTCTTTGTCCGCGGCGACCTTTTGTATCAAGGTGACACATTCATGACGAATGCCAATGTGAGCAGCACTGCAGCCTTCACCACCTTTAATCTGCGTGCTGGCGTAACATCCGATGACTGGCGTCTTGAAGTCTATGGCATCAATATCTTTGACGAAGAAGCCTATTCGGCATTCCAGAGTTTCCCCGACCTGTCATTCACATCAGGCGGACGAACACTCATGGCGGGTTTCATTCCACGAGCGTCGTACGGAGTTCGAGCCAGCTTCTTCTTCTGATCGTTTAGCTTAAGAAAAAGTACCAGCGCCCGGTAAGCAAAAAGCTACCGGGCGTTTTTTTGGCGATAAGCTTCACTCGGCGCTTTTTTCTTTTGGCGCCGGTGGCGGCGTGAACTGAATGCTCTCCATGAATCGAAGCGCATCGGAACCAAAGTCCGGAGCACCGTCGCTGGAGAAAAAATAAACTTTGCTTAGCAAATACCCGCTTGCTATGACGGCCATCGTCATGTAATCGAATTCGCCCCATTTCTTGGTTTTGTCGGTAATCGAAAAGTATTGAATCGAATTGTGCGGACCCGCCAGTTCGCTAATGGGGATGTCTGTTTCGAAAGCAGTCTTCGAAAACGCCTCAACCTCGGCTTTGGCCAACGCGGTCAGCTGTTCTGCGCTGATCTCCTCCAACACCGGTACCGATTGCACATTCACCATAAAGACGGGTTTTGATTTCGGCCCAAAGGGTCCGAATTTTATTTCAGTGATATTTTCGAACCCCTCGTACTGTGGCTTGCCCCAGTACTCTGGGTACTCAATGCTGATGAGGCCCTTCTTTACGGCAGCTACCTTGAAATCTTGTTGTACCCAGTCTTCGGCCCTTATCTCTGCCGCAAGCAACACGAGCCAAATGCAGCTAACACTCACTGCGATGCGAGACTTTTCTAATGACATGTTTAACTCCATAGCTAGCGAGACTTTGAATGGGCCCGTGTGAGTTCGCCGAGGAGGCGAAACTCGTCTGTACGGCGACTGCCCTTGCGCCAAACCAAGCCGATATTTCGATAACTGTTGTCGCTGAGCGCGTGCAAGCGCACGCGTGTATTGCGCAACAAAGTACTGCCACGAGCCATCTCCGGTAAAAACGTGATGCCAAGATCAGCATCAACCATTTCGATCAGAGTAAGCAAACTGCTGGCGCCGAAGCGTCGTACTTTCTCAGTGTTGCGGATCTTGCAGGCGGATAGCGTATGATCGCGCAGACAGTGACCGTCTTCCAGTAACAAGACAGTGTCCGTGTTGAGTCGGTTGAAGCGATAGTTCTCAGGATCGACATGTTTCGTAGCTTGCCGATAGGCCAGGCAAAAATCATCGCGAAACAGGACTTGCTCTTCTACGCCGCGCATCTCCCACGGCAGGGCCATCAAGAGGACGTCAAGTTCACCCTCCATCAGTCGCTCATAGATGCGTTGAGTTTGATCTTCGATCAATAGCAGTTCGAGGCTTGGATACTGCTTACGCAATTTGGGTAAAAGCCCCGGCAGAATGAACGGCGCGATCGTCGGGATGACACCAAGCCGGAGTTCGCCAGTAAGCGGCGCACGGCCCCCTTTGGCGATACCTACCAGACTATCTATGTCGCGAACTACCAGGCGGGCCTGAGTAGCAACTTCTTGCCCCTTGGCCGTGATCGTGACGGAGCGATTAGTGCGATCAACCAGCGATGATTCAAGTATCGCCTCAAGTTCCTTGATCGCGTTACTGAAGGCCGACTGAGAGACGAAACAGGCTTCAGCCGCGCGGCCAAAGTGCTGCTCTTTGCAGAGCGCAAGAAAGTATCTGAGTTGCTTGAATGTGGGAGATATCATAGATCGATAAAATAGCATATACCATGCTAATTATTCCATTTTACCTATTTTTCTATGCGCTGCAGAATACATCCATACAGTCCTTATGGGAGAACGACTTGGAAATTAGTTTGGGAATCAGTAAGGAAAGCCGAGCGCCGACTTACTGACTCAGCGAATGCAAATACACGAAAAGAATGCCTGGATGCTTCGCGGCATGCTGGCTTAAGCAATAGCAAAGGAGAATCAAATGTTAAAAAATCTTGAGGGGCAACGCGTTCCTGACGTAACGTTTCGTACACGAAACGATTACGAGTGGGCCGATGTAACGTCGTCGGCCGTCTTTGGCGGAAAAACGGTCATCCTGTTTTCGCTGCCAGGCGCTTTTACTCCAACCTGTTCGTCGTCGCATGTGCCTCGCTACAATCAGCTGGCGCCACAGTTTGCAGCAAACGGTGTCGATGAAATTATCTGTATGTCCGTCAATGACGCGTTCGTTATGAATGAATGGAAGCGCAGCCAGCGTGCCGACCGCGTTACCTTTTTGCCTGACGGCAATGGAGAGTTCTCAGACGGCATGGGCTTACTGGTTGGCAAAGAAGATCTTGGCTTCGGTCGTCGCTCGTGGCGTTATTCGATGCTGGTTCGTGACGGTGTTATTGAGAAAATGTTCATCGAGCCAGAAGAGCCGGGCGATCCCTATGGCGTTTCAGACGCGGATACAATGTTGCAGTATCTCGATCCGAATGGCGCTGTGCCGTATGACGTAACCGTGTTTTCTCGTGAAGGTTGCCCATTCTGCGCCAAGGCTAAGGGACTGCTGAACGAAAACGGCATTGAGTTTGAGGAGTTGCTGCTAAATCGTGACTACACAGACCAAACGTTGCGCGCAGTTTCTGCCCGCACCACATACCCGCAGATCTTCATCAACGGTCAGCACATCGGAGGTTGCGACGATTTGCAGGAATGGCTGGACGGGTGCTCGTCCGAAGCGGCCAAGTCAGCCGCCTGACATCCAGGTCCGAATCTGGCTGGCTGGACGCCGTGGTAGGCGTATACTTTGCGCATGCTTCGGATTCCAACCAGCCAGCCAGACGACATCTACGAGCGAGCGAGACTTTCTCGGGACGCCCGCTTTGACGGGCGTTTTTTCGTTGCTGTCAAAACCACCGAATATTACTGCCGACCATGGCGAGCTTTTGCCGCACTACTATTGTGGAGTTCGGATTCGAACTCGGGAGCTTGAGTAATGTACTACTGCCATTTCGATACACGTATTGGCGAGCTGCTGCTCGCTGGCGATGCAGAGGCCTTGTCGATGATCGGATTTCCAAAGGGCAGTATGCGTCGCGACCCGGAGCCAGATTGGATATACAACGAGCAACCATTCCAAAAAGTCTGTGCGCAGTTGTCGCAATACTTCGCTGGAGAGCGCAAGGAGTTTGACCTGACACTGACATTATCGGGAACGGAGTTTCAGGTCAGCGTGCTGCAGGCGCTACAAGAAATCCCCTATGGGGAGACTAGCTCCTACGGTGCGATCGCCAAGCAGATCGGTCGACCAAAAGCTGTGAGGGCCGTCGGTGCTGCCAGTGGCCGCAACCCGATTCCGATCATTGTTCCCTGTCACCGGGTTATTGGCAGTAGTGGTGACCTCACCGGATTTGGCGGCGGGCTGGACACCAAGGCTGAGTTGCTGCGATTGGAAGCAGAAAACAACGGCGGCCTGTTATAAAACCTTATGCTGCATAGCCAGAACCGCAGCAGAGGGCGCAACGCCCTCAACAAGCCTCTGGTCGGATTCGATTTCAGTAAATGCTGACTTCAACGGCAGAATTCCGGCCCAGATGGGGATGTCGTAGTCCTCATCTTCGTCATCCGGCATGCCCGATGATACTTTCGCAGAGGCGGTATCTATAGTGAGGCCTATAACACCCGTCATCTTTATTTCGTTTATGTGCGAGTCGCGAACCTCGTCCCAACGTCCCGGCATAGTGGACTCTGAAATGATGCGCAGCGCCGCAAGCTTTTCGTCGTGGTCCTCGATGAGACGTGGTGTGCCGTACACCGTAGCCGATCGGTAGTTCATCGACGAATTAAAAGCAGAGCGCGCATAAACCAGCGCGTCCACGTGCGTGATGTTCAGGCAGGCCGTTTGCGTCTCTGCAAGCAAACGAATGATTCTGGCTTTCCGGGCCCCATGCAGATAAACGGTCTCGCCGTCGCGGCCAAACAACATTGGCACAACTACTGGCTGCCCATCCTGCACGAATCCGACGGATGCCAGTAGCGCCGAATCGAGAATGGCGTGCACAGTCTCCTTGTCGTACTTCGCCAGTTCTTTAATCTGCCTAACTCTATTGCGTTTGCTGACTTCGTATTCGTTACTCAATTGACGATGCCCGTTCCTAGTTTAGAAAAATGGGTGCGAGTTTATAGGCAACGACTGATACCAGTACGATGCCTATGATATTCAATGCCATTCCGGCGCGAGCCATCCGCGGAATTGTCAGCATGCCGGAGCCAAACACGATCGCATTAGGTGGTGTTGCTACCGGCAACATAAAGGCGCAACTCGCAGCGAGGGTAACCGGAACCGCCAGAGCTATCGGATCATAGCCGGCTTGGATTGCGACGGCGCCAACAACCGGTAAGAAAGTTACAGTTGTCGCAACGTTGCTGGTCAGCTCTGTCAGGAAAATGATCAGCGTTGCGGTAACGACGATGATCACAAGCAGTGGCCATGTACCAATGGTCTGGAGACTCGTCCCTAACCAGGCAGCCAGACCGGTTTGTGAAACTGCGGCTGCCAGTGACAGTCCGCCACCGAACAAAATGATGACGCCCCATGGCAGCTGCTCAGCGTATTGCCAGCGCAGCAACAAAGGATCGGACTTTTCACCGCTGGGGACGACAAACAACATTACGGCTCCCGCGATCGCAATGATTGAATCGTCGAGAGCGCTCAGCCCTGGCAACTCAACCAACAATTTCCGGAAAATCCACGCCAACGCTGTGACGCTAAAAATAATTGCAACGCGCGTTTCAGGAACAGTGATGGGACCCAAATCGGTTTTCATTTTCCGCAGCGCCGCACGACCTTCGTCGGAGGTCACAAAATTAACTTTGAATACGATTCTCGTCAGCGCGAGCCACGCCAGCGGCAACATCGCAGCAGATAAGGGTAGGCCGACCAGCATCCAGTCTGAGAACGCAATGTTGATTTCGTAAGTGTCTTTCATGAACTGCGCAAGGATGACGTTCGGTGCAGTGCCTACCAGTGTCGCCATTCCGCCAATCGTCGAGCCATAGGCAACACCGAGTAGCAGCGAATATTGGAAATCCTCTTTATCGCGCTGATCCAGAGTCGTGACTGTATTGTGTATAACAGCAATGATCGAGATTGCGATTGGCAGCAGCATCATTGTCGTTGATGTGTTCATGACCCACATGGATATCAACGCACTTGCGAGCATAAAGCCACCAACCAGAGAGCGCCCGTTACCACCAGCATATTGCAGGATAGTCAACGCAATTCTGCGGTGTAAACTCCAGCGCTGCATCGCGAATGCAATGATGAAACCGCCAAGAAACAAGTAAATAACCGGGCTGGAGTAGGGTGTAACGGTCGCCTTTATTTCAGCGATACCAAACAATGGAAACAGTACGATAGGAAGCAAAGCGGTTGCGGCGATAGGCAATGCTTCGGTCGCCCACCAGATCGCCATTAAGATGCCAATGGCAGCGACTGCCCAAGCAGCAGCATCCAATCCTTGTGGCGCATCGCTTAGTAACATGATCACGCACAGCAGGGGTCCTAACAGCAAGCCAACTTTTTGACTGAGCGACCGTCCCTGTATAGATGCATCGTTACTCAAGATGTTCTCGTTTTGCGTAGAAGATTAAGAATCGAAGGCTACCTGTTCTGACTCTGTTAGTCGTGTTTTTCGGGCAATTTTCAACAACCGTCTAAATGTAGTGGTTTTCTCGCCTTCCCATACTATATGTAGTAGCATTCCGCCGGTACCAATCTGGTACGCACGGAGATGAGATGTAGGGACGCAAGTGCGCGAACTGCCATGCTGGATGCATGATTTGAAGGCGGGTGATACGTGAAACCTCTCAACACGTTACTCGAGCGACCATCTACCTGCATTTTGGTTGCAACCGACAACGAAGCCGTACGCGAACCAGGAACCGGAGTCATCCGAATTATTTGCAACATTGATGTTTCTGTTAATTCGATAGCGATTCAGTGCCCGCCACCTGCATCTTCTGCTTAGTATGCCGCCCAGTTTCTGGGCGGCTTTTTTAATTCTAAAAAGGAAGGCGTTGCTGATGTCACGATCGAAGTTGTCATTGCTTGGATTTATTTCGCTAGTGGTCGGTGCATGCGCCAGCACCGCGCCGCAATTGCCATATCCCGCTTTCGTTCAAACCGATGAGCTCGAGGATATTTTCATGGCGAGTTTGCCAGGCGTCCGAGCTAAACAATTAGCCGGTGATCCGCAGACGCGCCGCTCGAGCAACCGAATCGACATACCTAGAGATTGGCAGGGAACGAGTGGCGGAGTACCGGGCCGTTCGATGGAGATTTTCGTAATTCGAGGTGAGATGACGATCGCAGATATCTCCTTAGGCAGCGGCGGCTACGCCTATCTTCCCGCAGGCTCGCTGGGATTCAATTTGGTCTCCGACGATGGCGCGCAGATTCTGTATTTCGTGAACGACACAGATCCTGATGCGATGATTCAATCGCCCATCATCATTGAAGGTGGGCTGCTTGAATGGGTGGATACGGCGAAGGTCGGCGTCAGCACTAAAGAGTTGCGAAACGATCCGGGCAACGGCTCGAAAACCTGGCTGGTCAGCGTTGCGACTGGTGCAGCGCTGGCTTGGGAGTCATCGACCGCGTTGCGCGAGGGATATCTGATTACCGGTAACCAACAGTATTCCGAATGCGTAAATGGCGAGGTCGATACCTGGCAATATTCGCCCGGCGGCTATTTTTATCGACCAGCAAATACAATCAGCGGCGGTCCAGAGTCGGTGGCGCTGACGCAGTCAATTTGGTTTTTCCGCGAGACCAGCAAAGGTGATGTTAAGTCCTGGCCTGAATGCGTTTTGCCGCCGGAAGAGGTGCAAGCGCCGGAGGTACAGGTAGCGCCGGATGCAAGCGCATACTAAAACTTTTTGTTATCGGGCAGGTCGAGGTTGTTGATCCGCGACTTGCCCAGAATTTTTAGAAGCAAATTGCGGCATGCGGCCAAAAGCGGGTAGATCAGCCGTGCCATGGTGGGTGATTTGAACAACCAATAAGCCAGGCGATCAACGATGCCCTGTCTTGAGCTCATTTTAGCAAGCTTATTTATGGCATCGCTGCCGTAATAAATCACGTCGTCAACCTTCAAGATCATGCCTTCGTCGATATCGAGACCGATTGCGGTGACTTCCTGCAGGACCTCCGACTCGTCACGGGCATCAACTCGCCGCAGTTTTCCGGCTGACTCAGCGACGCTGATTCGCTGGCAGTAAAACTCGCATGCCGGGCACTCACGATCGTAGAGGAGTTGAATGTCGTTTTTGACGGCCGCCTCCTAAGTCTTCACCAACTTCGTAATTTTGGTGCCGAGCGCCATCAGTTTCGTTAGCGTACTGGTTGGTATATTGCTGATCTGCTCATACCAGTCGCTGGTCGACTCGACAAAAATCAACATATTCTTGATACGTTGCTTCGTCACCGGGTCGGTTTCTTTTTCAGTGTCGATTTCGGCGACACAGTCTTTCAGCATCGCAAGCGTAGGATTGAGCTCGCGTTGCTTGCGCTGTTCAATGATCACGCGAAATAGATCCCAGACTTCGTGGATTGATTCGAAGTAGTCGCGTCGATCCCCTAGAATATGAGTCATACGAACAAGGCCATAGCTTTGCAGTTCGCGAATGCTGGTGCTGACGTTTGAGCGAGCGACAGATAAGAGATCAACGATCTGGTCGGCATGTAGTGGTTCGGGGGACAGGTATAGCAATGCCTGTATCTGAGCGACAGTTCGATTGGTGCCCCAGCGGGTGCCCATTTCGCCCCAGTGCAGCACATACTTCTCAACGGCGGGTGTCATTTTCATCTGTTATTTCTCTTATTTCTGTTATAACAGAAGCTACGCCCGTAGCTATTCTAAAACAAGGTTTTTCACTTATTTTGCCGTTGCGGTAACTACAGCTCTATGCGGCGCTGGCCAGCCTTCGACAGTTAGGGCCGGGTCATGCGGATCGAGTGCTTCTCGCAGGGACTCAAATGTCATCCACTCTGTGGAGCGCTGTTCCTCGACCGTGGTCATTGATTGATCAATAATTTCGATATCCGAATAGCCACAATCGGCCATCCACTTCTTCAGTTGTGGAATGCTTGGCAGTAACCAGACATTGCGCATCCGCGCATATCGACTTTCAGGGGTCCTGGCTTCCACTTCACCGCCAGGGAGGTAGATCGTTTCCAATACCAACTGGCCACCCGGTCGCAGGGTTTCCCGCAACTGTTGCAAATGCTCAATTGGATTACGTTGGTGGTACAGCACACCCATAGAGAAGGTCGTGTCGAAGGCTTTCGCCGGCAGTGGCAGTTCGTGAAGCCGTACAGGTAATACGAAAACGTTTGAGCGCTTTTCGAATACATTGATAGCGAGAAATTGCATGACGAACAGCAAGCTTGGATCGATGCCGATCACACTGTCTGCGCCTGCATTCTGCATTTGAAGTGCGTAGTAGCCGTTTCCAGATCCAACGTCCAAAACATTGCGGCCATCTAGCGGTGCAATAGATTTGCTGACTCGATTCCACTTCAAATCGCTGCGCCATTCAGCGTCGATTTCGACGCCCGCTACACTAAATGGGCCCTTACGCCACGGTGAAAGGCTAAGCAGTTGTTCGCGAACCTTACCGGCTCCTGAATCCAGGCCGCTAACTGTGTTGCTCCATCTTTCGAAGTCGCCGTGCGCTGCAGGCGATAAACGCTCTTCGATCAAAGGCTCTATCGCTTGCAGCCAGTCTTCCAGATCCATACCGCGCAGGCAGGACGCGAGTGCAACGGTGTCGATCATCGAATTGCGATTATTGAAACGAAATTGAAATACCGCAGCCACACGGCTGTATGCCTGAATCCGGCGTTAGCCAAACGCTCACGATGTGCGCGCACCGTTTCCGGGATCAATACGTTTTCCAGTGCCGCTCTTTTTCGGCTGATTTCGAGCTGGCTGTAATTGTTGCGACGCTTGTGCTCGTGATAGAGATCTATGAGGAGCTCTTCCATCGCCGCATTTTCATCCACGACTTTCTCGGAGAGCACCAACAGACCGCCGTCATTCATGCCATCATAAATGGATCGCATGAGTGCATCTCGATCGTCCATCGCGAGAAACTGCAGCGTGTAGTTCAGTACCACCATCGACGCGTTTTCAATCTTAAGCTTGCGGATATCGTCTTCAATTACATCGACCGGCGTTTTTCGATCTGCCTGCCGATCGTCTTCCGCGATAATGCTTTTGCAACGCTCCGTCATAGCAGCAGCAGCATCCACCGCGACGATGCGGCAGCCAGACTTGTCGATTCCTTGGCGCATTGCGAGCGTCGCGGCACCCAGGGAGCATCCGAGGTCGTAGCAATTCGTAGCCGGCTGCACGTAGCGAGCAGCCAGAGACCCGATCGCTTCAATCGTTGCCGCATATCCCGGAATCGAGCGCTTCAGCATATCCGGGAAAACTTTTGCGACCTCTTCATTGAAGCGAAATGGCTGTTCGCCCGTCATTTGGTCATAAATTTTGTCGGTGGTCATGGATGATTTTTATTCGGTACAATTCCGCCTATGCTACGCGAACTTCACTTGGAACTTGGGATTCCTGATGACTACGGTCACGACGGGCTAAAGCCGGAATATGACGACGCGGTCAATCTGATCGACGTTGGGCCCAACTTTGTGGGCCGTATGCAGCGATTGAGCGTCATCACAGCCGCAAGTTGGCAGCAAATGCTGGCGGCGGCGAGCAGGGATGGCATTAGATTGATGATCGTCTCCGGGTTTCGCAGTATTGAATATCAAGCCAGCCTGATCCGCAAGAAACTCGATGCAGGACAAGAGCTTAGCGACATTTTGCAGGTCAATGCAGCGCCCGGTTTTAGCGAGCATCATAGCGGCCGAGCGATCGATATCGCGACGCCGGGGTCGCGGCCTTTGACGGAGGAATTCGAGCAGACAGCAGCATTTGCCTGGCTCGAAAAAAATGCCGCGGAATTTGGATTTTCGATGACCTACCCACGCGATAACCCGCAGGGTTTTATCTACGAACCCTGGCACTGGGCGAAAGCAGACTAAGAATTCAGCGAGGCCAGGGCGGTTTTCGCGAGGTAGTAGCCTCAAATCCGCGTCGCCTAAGGCTTTCAGTGAGAACGGCGATGCGACGAAGAATATCAAAAAATCAGTCGTTTAGCTGTTGACAGTAGGGCAGGGTAATTAGACAATGCCCGGCTTGCGTACCGGAGGGGTACTCAAGCGGTCAACGAGGGCAGACTGTAAATCTGCTGGCTATGCCTACGTAGGTTCGAATCCTACCCCCTCCACCAGATGATGGTGAGGTTGGGGAGATTCAGCCAGAGGCCAGCAACGCGGCGAAACAGACAGGAATAAATACTATCCAGACGGTTGGACTAAGCGAACTGTCAGGATTTTTGTACGCCGAAGAAAAGCCAGCGGCGCTGGCAGAAAAGGCGTTAGATGTCGGTCTTGTTTTAGACGCGAAGCGAACGATTGAGGATCATGTATATATAAGAGTCATGGTTCAGGACAGTTAAATTAGATTGAGGCGGGTGTAGTTCAACGGTAGAACCTCAGCCTTCCAAGCTGATGATGCGGGTTCGATTCCCGCCACCCGCTCCATAATGGGCGGATGAAACGTATTGAATTGCCCACATAGCTCAGGGGCAGAGCACTTCCTTGGTAAGGAAGAGGTCCCCGGTTCAAATCCGGGTGTGGGCTCCAGATTAACGCTAGTAGGAGCGGCTTAAAACCGCGAAATTTGAACTTTTTAACATTAGGCGCAGGAATCGGAACAATGTCTAAAGAGAAATTTGAAAGAAACAAGCCGCACGTAAATGTCGGCACGATTGGTCACGTTGATCACGGTAAGACGACGCTGACAGCGGCACTGACGAAGTGCATGGCTGAGCTGCACGGTGGTGCGGTGTCGGCTTAC
>CAJQPL010000061.1 GCA_905480215.1 uncultured Woeseiaceae bacterium
GCTCTGAGATCAGAATCGAGTCCTCGAAGTTGTAGCCATTCCAGGGCATGAACGCGACTTTGAGGTTTTGGCCTAGAGCCAGCTCACCCATATCGGTCGACGGTCCATCCGCCATCACATCACCCGCAGCAATAGAATCGCCGTTCTTAACCAGCGGTCGCTGGTTAATACAGGTGTTCTGATTTGAACGCGTGTACTTGGTCAGATTGTAGATGTCGACACCTGGCTCAGCTGCAGTTGTTTCATCGTCATTGACGCGAACAACAATTCGCGAAGCATCGACTGAATCAACATGGCCACCGCGGCGCGCAACAACTGTCACACCGGAGTCAACCGCTACAGCACGCTCGATACCGGTTCCCACCAACGGTGCTTCCGCACGCAAAGTTGGAACAGCCTGGCGTTGCATGTTTGAACCCATGAGAGCGCGGTTAGCATCATCGTGCTCCAGGAACGGAATCAGCGCCGCGGCAACGGAGACGATCTGCCGTGGACTGACATCCATGTAACTGATGTCTGCCGGTGCGGCCAACGTCGTTTCATTCTTGAAACGAACCGCAACAAAGTCTTCGAGGAACTTGCCGTTCTTGTCCATCTCGGCATTTGCCTGAGCAACCATGTACTGGCTTTCTTCGATCGCGGACAGGTAGTCAATATCCATTGTCGCCTTGCCATTCTTCACACGACGATACGGCGTTTCGAGGAAGCCATAGGCATTGGTTCGCGCATAGACTGCCAGCGAGTTAATCAAACCGATGTTTGGTCCTTCGGGCGTCTCAATCGGGCATACACGTCCGTAGTGAGTCGGATGAACATCACGCACCTCAAAGCCGGCACGTTCGCGCGTCAGGCCACCCGGTCCAAGCGCCGAGACGCGGCGTTTGTGGGTAACTTCTGATAACGGATTATTCTGATCCATAAACTGTGAAAGCTGACTGGAACCAAAGAACTCTTTGACCGCAGCCGCTACTGGTTTGGCGTTGATCATGTCCTGCGGCATGAGGCCATCTGCCTCAGCCTGCGTCAGGCGTTCCTTCACGGCACGCTCAACACGAACCAAGCCGACTCGGAAAGCGTTTTCGGCCATTTCGCCGACACTTCGAATACGTCGGTTACCGAGATGATCGATGTCATCGACGGTGCCGAAGCCATTGCGGATGTTGATCAGGGTCGACAGAACATCAAGGATATCGTCCTTATTGAGAACGCCGTCACCTTCTGATTCATCACGGCCAACGCGACGATTGAACTTCATGCGGCCAACCGCTGACAGGTCATAACGGTCCGGGTTGAAGAACAGATTCTGGAACAGGTTCTCAGCCGCATCCTTGGTCGGCGGCTCGCCGGGACGCATCATGCGATAGATCTCAACCAAAGCCTCAAGGCGCGTGGTCGACGGATCAATATTCAAGGTATTTGAGATAAACGGACCACGATCCAGATCATTGACGAACAAGGTGCTGATCTGCTCGATGCCTGCTTCAATCAGCTGCTCAATCAGTTCCAGGGTCAACTCTGCGTTGGCCGCTGCCAACAGCTCACCGGTTTCGGTATCGACAATATCGTTGGCAAGAATTTTTCCTTCCAGATATTCCGTTGGCACAACCAGCTTATTAACCGTGGACTTTTGCATATCACGAACATGCTTCGCCGTAATACGCTTGCCGTCCTCAACGATCAGCTTGCGACCGAGCTTAATGTCGAAGGCCGCCGTTTCGCCGCGCATACGCTCTGGTATGAGGTCCATCTTGATTTCTTTCTCGGAAAGATAGAACTCAGAGTTCTCGAAGAACAGCTCGAGCATTTCTTCGTTGGTCATTCCAAGTGCACGCAAGATAATCGTCACTGGCAATTTGCGGCGTCGATCGATGCGGGCGAAAACAGAATCCTTCGGG
Source organism: uncultured Woeseiaceae bacterium (assembly GCA_905480215.1). GTDB lineage: Bacteria > Pseudomonadota > Gammaproteobacteria > Steroidobacterales > Woeseiaceae > UBA1847. The sequence continues at coordinate 1,896 of CAJQPL010000061.1, forward strand.
TCAAACTCGAAGTCGAGCCATGAACCACGGTAAGGAATCACACGCGCCGAGAACAGAAGCTTGCCGGAGCTGTGCGTCTTACCCTTGTCGTGATCGAAGAACACACCTGGCGAGCGGTGCAACTGAGAAACGATTACGCGCTCAGTACCGTTTATTACAAACGTACCGTGATCGGTCATCAGCGGCATTTCACCGAGATAGACCTCTTGTTCGCGAATATCCTTAACAGGCTTCGGCGTGCCGCTGGCTTCCTTGTCATAGATGACGAGGCGCACCAGGACTCGAATCGGAGCCGCATAGGTCAAGCCACGCATTTGACATTCTTTAACGTCAAACACAGGCTCGCCGAGGCGATAGCTCACATATTCAAGTGCCGCATTGCCGGAATAACTGACGATGGGAAACACCGACTGAAATGCTGCGTGTAAGCCTTTGCCTTCACGCTGTTCAACGGTTTTCGACGTCTGCAAAAACTTATTGTACGAATCCACCTGGATCGACAACAGATACGGCACCTCCAAAATCGTCGGACGTTTGCCAAAGTTCTTGCGAATTCGTTTTTTCTCAGTGAATGAGTAAGCCATTCGAGAAAGCCTCTTTAGGATATATTCTTAAAATAAGGGCGCGAACAAGCAGCCAGCCGCTTTGCGACTGGCTGCTCACCCGACTTTTCTTTCGCCCCACCACCACACAATGGCAGGTCAAGCATCTCGCGATGCAACAACTACTTAAGCTCGACGCTGGCGCCAGCTTCTTCGAGTTGCTTCTTGACATCTTCAGCTTCGTCTTTAGCAACGCCTTCCTTAATGGTGGAAGGTGAGCCTTCGACTGCGTCCTTGGCTTCTTTCAGGCCAAGACCGGTAATCGCGCGAACAGCCTTGATCACAGAAACCTTGTTGGCGCCAAAGCTTGTCATTACGACATCGAATTCGTCTTTCTCTGCAGCAGCTTCACCTGCATCAGCTGCCGGACCAGCAGCGACAGCAACGGGTGCTGCAGCAGAAACGCCCCACTCTTCTTCGAGCATTTTGACGAGTTCAACCACTTCCATGATTGGCTTAGCGCTCAATTCTTTGAGCAGATCTTCATTTGACAGTGCCATTTTCTTTATCCTTTAAATTTTCCTGAGTCAGGAAATAATGTAATTACTAACCTTATGCAGCTTCCTGCTCGCCACGCGCGGACATTGTCCGAGCCAGCATTGCGGGAGGTTCTGCGAGTGTGCGTACCAATTGGCTCATCGGTGCTATAAACACGCCAAGCAACATTGCGCGCGCCTGATCCATAGTTGGCAACTCGGCCAACTTCGCGAGATCAGACCCTGGCATTAATTGCCCACCGGCCGATAGCGAAACCGCCTGCAGAGCGTCATGCTCCTTGGCGAAATTCCTAATTACCCTGGCAGCGGCACCTGGATCTTCTTTTGCAAACGCGAGAAGAATTGGACCCTTGAGTGTGTCTTGCATGCACTCAAAATCGGTTCCCTCAACGGCACGACGTGCCAGCGAATTTTTTACAACACGCAGGTACACGCCGGCGCTGCGTGCTTGTTTACGCAACTCCGTCATTTCTCCCACAGAAAGGCCTCTGTACTCAGCCGCGACGGCTGTTACAGAATCTCCTGCTACCGCATTTACCTCTTTGACAAGAGCTTTCTTGTCTTCGAGTCTCAGTGCCATGAACTTCTCCTGGCTTACGGTTAAACAAATGGGTGAAAAAATACTTCACCCCCCAAATCGGAGATATCCATCTCCTGGTCGAATGGGTAACCGTTGCCAATAATTGACTCAGGTATCACCATCTACTTAGGCGTTTATTAAGACCAACTAAACAGTTGATCGCCTACGGTCTTCGACGATCGGCGCTTCCTTGCACCTAATGTTGTGACACCCTGGGGTGTCCTTACATATTCTTTACTAGCTATCTTTACAAGCACAAACTGCGACTTATGCGTCGACTGATGTCCGGTCAACTGCCACACCTGGACCCATGGTCGATGAGACGGTCATTTTCTTGAAGTACACACCCTTAGCGGATGATGGCTTTGACTTCTTCAAATCGGCAAGCAGTGCTTCAAGGTTTTCCTTGAGCGCGCCCACTTCGAAGTCAGAACGGCCGATCGGGCAATGGATAATTCCAGCCTTGTCGGTCCGATAGCGAACTTGACCGGCTTTTGCATTCTTAACAGCGGTTTCAACGTCCGCCGTTACCGTGCCAACTTTTGGGTTCGGCATCAGTCCACGCGGGCCAAGAATCTGGCCGAGCTGACCAACCACACGCATCGCATCAGGCGTTGCGATGACAACGTCGAAATTCATCTCGCCACTCTTAACTGTTTCAGCGAGATCATCGAAACCAACAATATCAGCGCCTGCAGCGGTAGCCTTATCAGCATTCTCGCCCTGAGCAAAAACTGCAACGCGAACCGTTTTTCCGGTGCCGTTGGGCAATACTGTTGAACCACGAACAACCTGATCCGATTTACGCGGATCCACACCCAGATTCAGCGATACGTCGATGCTCTCTTTGAAATTCGCGGTTGCCAGGTCTTTAACCAGACCGAGCGCATCGTTAATTTCGTAGGCCTTTTCGCGGTCGATCTTTTCTGCGGCCGCTTTCTTTCTCTTACTGGTGCCAGCCATCAGTTTACTCCCTCGACATCGAGACCCATGCTGCGCGCGGTGCCAGCGATAGTTCGAACTGCGGCATCCATGTCAGCTGCAGTAAGATCCGGCATTTTCGTTGTCGCAATCTCCTCGAGCTGCGCACGATTGACCTTGCCCACTTTGTCAGTATTCGGCGTGCCAGAACCCTTCGGAATGCCAGCTGCTTTGCGCAGCAAAACCGCGGCAGGCGGGGTCTTGGAAATAAAGGTGAAACTGCGATCGCTGTAGACCGTAATTACGACAGGGATAGGTAGCCCGGCTTCAGTTCCCTGGGTCTGCGCGTTAAACGCTTTGCAGAACTCCATGATGTTCACACCGTGCTGACCTAACGCCGGCCCAACGGGAGGAGACGGATTCGCCTGACCCGCAGGAACCTGCAGCTTTATGTAGCTGGCAACTTTTTTTGCCATTGTAATTTCCTCTCGAGTTCAAGCGCTCTTGCGAGCTCCTCGTACGGTTCTAATAACATCACGGATAATCGCGATGCGTAAAAATTCTATCTAGCTCTTCTCAACCTGGCCAAAGTCCAGCTCCACTGGCGTCGAGCGCCCGAGAATCTGTACACCGACCTGAATCCTGCTCTTCTCGTAATTCACCTGCTCAACCACTCCAGAGAAGTCATTGAACGGTCCATCGGTAACGCGAACAACCTCACCGGGCTCAAACAGTACTTTCGGTCGCGGCTTGTCGACGCCTTCCTGAACGCGCTGCAAAATACGATCTGCTTCTTTTTCTGTAATCGGCGCCGGGCGATCGCTTGATCCGCCAATGAAGCCGAGTACCTTCGGTACTTCTTTAACGAGGTGCCAGGTCTCGTCATCCATTTCCATCTGCACCAGAACATAGCCCGGAAAGAACTTGCGCTCGCTGCGACGCTTGTTGCCTTCGCGCATCTCAACAACTTCTTCGGTCGGAACCAGGATCTCGCCAAACTTGTCTTTGAGCCCCATACGCTCAATACGTTCCTCAAGACCGCTTTTTACGCGATGCTCAAAGTTCGAATAGGCGTGCACGATGTACCAGCGTAAAGCCACTGCGTGTTCCTCTATATCTCGTTCGCCGGCGCTAGCCGACCAACCGCTGTGTCAACCAGAGCAGGAACGAATCAAGCCCCCAGAAGAACAACATCATTACCAAGGTAAACACGAAGACGGCGATAGCTGTCTGCGTTGTTTCCTGCTTTGTCGGCCAAACTACCTTGCGAATCTCAACCCGCGAGCCCTGAATAAAGTGCCAAAGCCTTTGACCCTGGACACTGGTCATCGCGATGCTGATGCCTGCGACCGTCCCACCTAGAACCATCAAAACGCGAATTGCCTGAGCAAAATCCGCCTCATAATAATAATAAGCGTATAAGCCACCCACCAGAGCAGCTGCAGCAATCAGCAGCTTCAAGGTATCGAGCATTCCGCTCTGCGATGTTTCTGTCTGTGCACTCATGATCGTTCTAAAACCATTTACTCAAATGGCAGGCCAGGAGGGAATCGAACCCCCAACCTGCGGTTTTGGAGACCGCCGCTCTGCCAATTGAGCTACTGGCCTTTCGAGCTTCATACCCTTAATTAGATAGGAAGAGTTGACCGCGAGAAACACTAGATACAGTCAAATCCGCTTACCACGAAATTTTATTTGTGATTATTCAATAACCTTAGCTACGACACCGGCGCCTACAGTACGACCGCCTTCGCGAATAGCGAAGCGCAGACCGTCTTCCATAGCAATCGGTGCAATTAATTCTACAACCATCTGCACGTTGTCACCCGGCATAACCATC
>CAJQPL010000062.1 GCA_905480215.1 uncultured Woeseiaceae bacterium
AAATCACGGCTCACATAGTCTTTTTGATCCTCGCAATAGGCTATTGCGACCCTGAGGTCCGGGATAGCATCCAACTCCATAGCAAGATCACATTGCAAAATTTCTGGAACATCCTCACCAATCCGCAACTTCCCAAGTTTCTGCAGGTTGGGAAGCCCCTCAAGGAACAAGACACGTTCGATGAGCGAATCTGCGTGCTTCATCTCATCAATTGATTCCTGATATTCATACTCGCCCATCTTGGCGAGTCCCCAGTCTTTGAGCATTCGTGAGTGCAGAAAGTATTGATTGATTGCAGTCAGTTCGTTTTTGAGCACCTTATTAAGGTGTTCGATGACAATGGCGTCACCTTTCATGTTTAGCTCCAGGGTAGGGCGGTTTAGGTGGTTACGATTGTAAAGAAAAAGCCCCGCGGTGCGGGGCTTTTCGAAAAAAATCATTTGGCGAGGTCGTTAGCCGGCTGACGGCTGATATCTGACCGGCTCGCCGGCCCGAGCCGAGCGACTCTCACTCAGGATCGCAGAAGCCATGTCCTTACAAGAGCCGCAGCCTGCGGCAACGCCCAGCTCACGCTGGAGGTCCCATAAATCATTGACGCCAGACTCCGCAGCCTTGCGGATCTGTCGGTCAGTTATCGCGTTGCAGATACATACATACATGCCATTATTTAAATGCAAATGAGAATGATTGTCAATAGCATTAAGTTCAATTTGAGACATTTATGGGCAGCAGACAAAATCACAGGCGCAGTGCCGATAGCCGCTACTAAAAGCTGCTCAAAAAAGCTCGCGCGGCCGCCCATGCATATACCTAACCTGTTATATTCCCTACGCTTTGTTGCATCGTTACTATAGCCACCCAACTCATGGATGAAAGAACCTCCTGAATGACAGACTTTCCTAAGAAATCCGTTGAGGACTGGCAGAATCTCGCCGGCAAAGAGATGAAAAGCCAGCCTCTGGAAGACCTCAGCGTCAACACCGCTGATGGGTTTGCTATCAAACCACTCTATACCGCTGAGGATCTTGCAGACCTCGGGCATCTGGACTCCTTACCCGGTTTCGCTCCTTATGTTCGTGGCCCCCGCGCCACGATGTACGCCAAGCGACCCTGGACGGTCCGCCAGTACGCCGGTTTTTCCACGGCCGAAGAGTCCAACGCCTTTTATCGCAAGAACCTTGAGGCAGGCCAGACAGGTCTCTCAGTCGCTTTCGATCTGGCAACACATCGCGGCTATGACTCCGACCATCCCCGCGTTGTTGGTGATGTCGGCAAGGCAGGCGTCGCGATCGACTCAGTCGAAGATATGAAAATTCTCTTTGACGGCATCCCACTTGACCAAATGTCAGTTTCCATGACCATGAACGGTGCCGCTTTACCCATCATGGCCATGTACGTCGTCGCTGGCGAAGAGCAGGGCGTTTCGCCAGACAAACTCGGCGGCACTTTGCAAAACGATATTCTCAAAGAGTTCATGGTGCGCAACACTTATATTTACCCGCCAGCACAATCGATGCGCATCGTTTCCGATATCATCGCTTACACGGCCTCCAACATGCCGCGTTACAACTCGATTTCGATCTCGGGTTATCACATGCAGGAGGCTGGAGCGACGATTGCCCAGGAACTTGCATACACCATTGCTGACGGCATCGAATATGTCCGCACTGCTATTGATAGCGGACTTGACGTAGACGCCTTCGCGCCCCGCTTGTCGTTCTTCTTCGGTATCGGTATGGACTTCTTTTTGGAAGTCGCCAAACTTCGCGCCGCGCGCCTGTTGTGGTCGACGCTCATGGCTGAGAAGTTCTCGCCCAAAAATGAGCGTTCGCTGATGTTGCGAACACATTGTCAGACCTCCGGCGTTAGCCTCACCGCTGACAGTCCATACAATAATATTGTCCGCGTTACCGTAGAAGCTATGGCGGCTGCATTGGGTGGGACACAATCACTGCATACCAACTCCTTCGATGAAGCGTTGGCGTTGCCAACCGAATTTTCAGCCGGCATCGCACGCAATACGCAACTCGTTCTACAGGAAGAAACAGGTATTACCGATGTTGTCGATCCTCTCGCCGGCTCCTACTATGTCGAAAGTCTTACTGCGAAACTGGTTGAAGAAGCGCAAAAACTTATCGACGAAGTCGAAGAATTAGGTGGCATGACGAAAGCCGTCGAGTCTGGCATGCCAAAGATGCGTATCGAAGAGGCGGCTGCTCTCAAGCAAGCACGTATCGATCGAGGCGAAGACGTTATTGTCGGTGTAAATAAATATCGCGCCGAAGAAGAAACCGCTGTTGATATTCGTAGCATCGACAATACGGCTGTACGCGAATCCCAGATTCGACGCCTCAATAGTGTGCGTGAATCACGTGATACTGCGGCTTGCGAAGCAATATTGGCGAAGCTCACTGCTGCCGCCAACGATGGCACCGGGAATTTACTGGCACTGGCTATTGAAGCGGCCCGGGTCCGCGCGACAGTAGGCGAAATTTCCGATGCCCTGGAAGAATCCTGGGGGCGCTATCGTGCAGTTACACGGTCGATCAGCGGCGTTTATAGTGGCGCATACAAAGACGATGCGGAGTTCCATATGACGGAAAGTGACATTGAAGCCTTTGCAAAAGCAGAGGGCCGCAGGCCGCGTATTCTAGTGTGCAAGCTTGGTCAGGATGGCCATGATCGTGGGGCGAAAGTTATCGCTACGGCATTTGCTGATATCGGCTTCGATGTCGACATAGGTCCATTGTTCCAAACGCCGGAAGAAGCCGTTCGTGAAGCGATCGAAAATGACGTTCACATCATAGGAATTTCATCACAGGCTGCCGGACACAAGACTTTGGTCCCGCAAGTCATCAATGGACTTAAAGAAGCTGATGCATCCGAAATCATCGTCATTTGCGGCGGCGTAATTCCGCCACAGGACTACGATGAAATGTTCGCAGCAGGAGTTGCTGCAATCTATGGGCCGGGCACCAATATTCTTGAAGCCGCTCGAGATGTCCTGAATAAAGTTAAGGAACGGCGCGCCTCATGAAAGAGATTATTGCTCAACTCGAAGAGAAACGCAGCGCAGCCCAACTCGGCGGCGGTCAGGCGCGAATAGATGCACAACACAAGCGCGGCAAGCTCACCGCTCGCGAGCGACTTGAAGTGTTGTTGGATAAAGACAGCTTCGAAGAATGGGATGCATTCGTTGAACATCGTTGCACTGACTTTGGCATGGAAGAAACGAAAATTCCTGGCGACGGTGTTGTGTGTGGTTACGGTGCCATCAATGGCCGCATGGTGTTTGTCTACAGTCAGGACTTTACTGTCTTCGGTGGTTCGCTAGCAGAAGCGCATGCTAAAAAAATCTGCAAGCTCATGGAACAGGCAATGAAAGTAGGCGCGCCGATCATTGGTCTTAACGACTCCGGCGGCGCACGCATTCAGGAAGGGGTTGTGTCGCTCGGCGGTTACGCCGACGTGTTTCAACGCAACGCACTTGCCTCTGGCGTGGTCCCGCAGATCTCGGTAGTGATGGGTCCATCAGCTGGTGGTGCGGTTTACTCGCCGGCAATGACTGATTTCATCTTCATGGTTAAAGACACCTCTTACATGTTTGTCACTGGGCCCGACGTTACCAAGACAGTGACGCATGAGGTTATCTCAGCCGAACAACTGGGTGGTGCGGTTACGCATTCCACGGTTTCTGGTGTTTGTGACTGTGCCTACGAGAACGATGTTGAAACTTTGATGATGGTGCGGCGATTCATGAATTACCTGCCGTCGCATAATCGTGAGAAAGCACCGTACCGGCCGACGTCGGACGATCCGGAGCGTCTCGTCATGTCACTGGATACGCTGGTGCCTGATAACCCCAATAAACCTTATGACATCCGGGAAGTAGTCCACAAAGTTTCCGACGAGGCCGAGTTTTGGGAAATTCAGCCAGACCATGCGAAGAATATCGTCATCGGCTTTGCTCGAATGGATGGTCACCCTGTAGGCATTGTCGCGAATCAGCCCATGGTTCAGGCAGGTTGTCTGGATATCAAATCGTCAATTAAGGCGGCTCGTTTCGTGCGTTTTTGCGATGCATTCAGTATTCCGCTTGTCACATTTGTGGACGTGCCGGGATTCATGCCAGGTAGCGCCCAGGAATACGGTGGCATTATCAAACACGGTGCCAAATTATTATTCGCCTATGCCGAGGCAACGGTACCGAAGATTACGATTATTACGCGTAAGGCCTACGGTGGCGCATACGATGTTATGGCGTCAAAGCATTTACGCGGCGACGTTAATCTTGCTTGGCCAAGTGCCGAAATTGCGGTGATGGGTCCTAAGGGTGCGGTAGAAATTATCTTTCGCAAAGACATTGGCGATGAAGAAAAAATTGCAGAGCGTACCGAAGAATATCGCCAGAAGTTCGCCAACCCATTTATTGCCGCAAGTCGCGGCTTTATCGACGATATCATTTCGCCGCACGAGACTCGTAAACGCATTTGTCGATCGCTCGCGATGCTGCGCAACAAGAAGCTTGAAAATCCATGGCGCAAGCATGACAACATTCCGCTTTAAGAAAGGAAGCATCGGTGTTCGATAAGATTCTAATAGCCAACCGCGGTGAAATTGCCTGCCGCGTCATTAAGTCGGCGCAGAAGATGGGCATCAAAACGGTCGCGGTGTATTCCGATGCAGATCGTGAAGCCCTGCATGTGCAGCTTGCGGATGAGGCAGTGCACATTGGTGAGTCGCCATCGACCAAGAGTTATTTGCTCGCCGATAAGATTGTCCAGGCGTGTCTTGATACGGGCGCTCAAGCTGTTCATCCGGGCTACGGCTTCCTTTCTGAGAATTCGGCGTTTTGCGAGCAGCTCATCGAAAACGGAATCGCATTTATCGGACCGAAGACGCATGCGATCGAAGCGATGGGCGACAAGATTACGTCGAAGAAACTCGCCGCTAACGCGGGTGTCAGTACGATCCCGGGATTTACTGGTGTATTGAGGGATGCCGAGCATGCGGTTGAAATAGCGGCTGAGGTCGGCTATCCGGTCATGCTCAAAGCCAGTGCCGGCGGCGGCGGTAAAGGCATGCGAGTTGCGCGGGACGATTCTGAGTGTCGAGATGGCTTCGAGCGTGCGGCCAATGAAGCGCGTTCCAGTTTTGGCGACGATCGAATTTTCATGGAAAAATTCATCGAACAGCCGCGCCACATAGAGATTCAAATTGTCGCCGACAGTCATGGCAATACTGTGTACCTGAATGAACGCGAGTGTTCCTTGCAAAGGCGCCATCAAAAAGTTATCGAGGAGGCGCCGTCTCCTTTCCTGGATGACATCACACGCGCCAGAATGGGCGAGCAGGCTGTAGCGCTCGCGAAGGCGGTCGACTACGAGTCCGCTGGAACCGTCGAGTTCATCGTCGATCAGAATCGCGAGTTTTTCTTTTTGGAAATGAATACGCGCTTGCAGGTTGAACATCCGGTTACAGAAATGACCTCTGGCGTCGATCTCGTCGAGCTGATGATTCGTGTAGCGGCCGGTGAGAAGCTGCCGATTGAGCAGAAAGACGTTCAAATCAATGGCTGGGCGATAGAAGCACGTGTCTACGCGGAAGATCCTGCACGAAACTTCCTGCCGTCGACCGGGCGTCTTGTCTACTATCAGCCGCCACAAGAGGATCAGCACGTACGCGTTGATACCGGCGTCTATGAAGGCGGCGAAGTGTCTATGTTCTACGACCCGATGATCGCCAAGCTCATTACCTATGGCGCTGATCGGGATGATGCGATCGCTCGCATGCATATGGCGCTGGACCAATTCGTTATTCGAGGTGTGACCAGCAATCTCGATTTCTTGTCTGCGCTCGTTGCCCATGAAGCATTCGTGTCCGGCAACATGAGCACGAATACGATCGCCGAAGAGTATCCGGAGGGATTTGATGCAACCGCCGCGCCGTTGACTGACCCAGGCAAGATAGTTGCCGTAGCTGCAGCTTTGGTGCGCAGCTACCGCGATCGCGCGGCGACGATCGAAGGCCAATTGCATGGTCAACGACGTCTTGTACCCGACGATTGGGTGGTGATTCTGAAGGGTGAGCAGCATGCGGTGTCTGTCGCAGCGGCCGAGGGCGGTTACGACGTTAGCTATGAAGGTAGCAATTACGAGGTAAGAAGTGATTGGCAGTTTGGACAGCTGTTGTACTCGGGCACGATTAACGGGCGGCCAATCGCAGTTCAGGTGGAGCGGCACAATCAAACTTACAGCTTGTCCTCAGGTGGACAGATGTCACACCTTCAAGTGCTGACGCCTCGCGAAGCTGAGTTCATGCAGTACATGTTGGTGAAGACACCACCCGATACTTCTAAATTGTTGCAAGCGCCGATGCCCGGCCTGCTAGTCTCCATTGCCGTCAAAGAGGGTGATGAGGTTAAAGTTGGTCAGGAAATTGCTGTTCTCGAGGCCATGAAGATGGAGAACGCACTGCGAGCTGAGCGAAATGGGGTGGTCGCCAAAGTTCATTTTGAGGCAGGCGCAAGCGTCGAGGTCGATGAGATCATCATGGAGCTTGAGTAGCCGCAATGGCTAAAGAAGATACGGCGGTGCTGGCAGCAGCGGTTCAACGTGGCGACCGGCGCGCGCTTTCTCGTGCGATTACTCTTGTTGAATCCACACGTAAAGACCATCGTGCTCAGGCAAATGCATTGCTGGAGCGCCTTATCGCCCACACAGGCGGTGCAATCCGCTTGGGAATATCAGGCGCGCCCGGGGTTGGAAAGTCCACTTTCATCGAGGCCCTGGGCAATCACCTTGTTGACAAGGGCCACCGCGTTGCTGTCTTGACGGTCGACCCATCCTCCGCGATTAGCGGCGGTTCGATACTGGGTGACAAGACACGCATGGAAACCTTGGCGCGCCGCGACGCGGCCTATATCCGCCCGTCACCGGCGGGCACCACACTCGGTGGCGTCACGCGTCGAAGTCGTGAGACCTTGCTGCTATGCGAGGCGGCTGGTTTTGATGTCGTCATCGTCGAAACTGTCGGCGTTGGCCAGTCGGAAACCAAGGTTGCTGACATGACGGATATGTTCATGTTGCTGTTGCAACCAGGTGGTGGTGATCAGCTACAGGGGATCAAGCGCGGCATCATGGAGTTGGCTGATGTGGTTCTTGTTAATAAAGCCGATGGTGAAACGAAGAACCTGGCGACTCGCTCGGCAATGGAATATCGAGACGCGTTGCAGCTGCTACATCCACGCTCGAGTGATTGGAAGGTTGAGGTTCTGACCTGTTCAGCGCTTGATAACGTTGGCGTCGAGGACAGTTGGAACGTTGTACTGCGGCACCACGAAACCTTGACTAAAAGTGATGAGCTAAATACACGCCGCGCTGATCAGGCGCGGGCATGGATGTGGTCAGAGGTGCAGGACAGCCTGATCGATAATCTCAAAGCGGATCCCGAAGTCATGCGAAATATCCCCGAACTTGAAGCCGCTGCGAGCGCGGGAGAAATACCCGCAGGCAAAGCGGCGGAGAAAATTTTGGATATCTACTACCGCCAGAACAAGGCGAGCAAAAATGACGGGAGTGAATCGTGAGCGAACGACCTTTTAAAATTCTCGGCATACAACAAATCGCTGTCGGTGCTACGGACAAAAATCGCTTACGCGAATTGTGGGTCGACACTCTCGGGCTTGAGCTCGGCGGAAACTATCGTAGCGAGGCGGAGAACGTCGATGAGGATATCGCCTATCTTGGCGCTGGCCCGCACAAGCTTGAAGTCGATTTAATGCAGCC
>CAJQPL010000063.1 GCA_905480215.1 uncultured Woeseiaceae bacterium
GCACCACCGGCTACAAGATCGTCAGTACCTGCCAGAGTATCCAGAGAGGCGCCACCGACGATCAGGATTCGAATATTCTTCAATTTAAGTTCCACGTATGATGCTAAGCACAGTCGCTAATGTAGAGTTGCAACAAAGCATGGTATCGGAAATAGTCGTCGTCGGCGGCAAAGTATTACATCTTGGGTTGGCCAAAGGCCAACTAGCTGAGAACGTTTTTCTTGTTGGTGATCCGGCACGCGCCCTGCGTGTCGCAAAACGTTTTGATGATATTCGTTGTGAAGTTAGAAACAGAGAGTACGTCACCATCACAGGCAGTTATGGAGGCTTGCCGGTTTCTGTGATTGGTACCGGAATCGGTGTCGACAATGTCGAGATTGCGATGGTTGAGGCGTATGCGGTACAGGCGTTCGATTTCGATAGCTGTGAGCGTGATGCTGCGGCCAAGGCACTGAAGTTTATTCGTATTGGCACATCCGCGGGATGCCAGGATGACATCGAGCCAGGCACATTGGCAGTATCGAGTTACGGTCTTGGGCTGGATAACGCAGGTCTATATTACGATCATCCCGAGGCCGATGCGCTGGTCGCGGAGATAGAGCGGCAGGCCTATGAGATTCTTACCGCGGCTACTCCGGATGCTGCTCGATTCAAAGCAAAAATCATTCCTTACGCGTCCAAGGCATCGCCAGCAGTTGTTGCAGCGCTAAGCAACCAGGCACAACGATTGGCGCTCAATCATGTCGTCGGCATCACCGCTGCGACTCCCGGGTTCTATGGGCCTTCCAGTCGCGTAATCGAGGGGCTGTCGAATACGATACCGGCTATCAAGAGCGAGCTGTCGGCTGTCGATGTGGACGGTCATCGAGTGGTGAATATGGAAATGGAATCCAGTCTCATTTTTCATCTTGCGGGCCATCTCGGCTGCCCGGCTGGGACCATTTGCCCCGTTATTAGTAAGCCAACGGCAAGTACTGCAATTCTCGACTATGCAGAAAGTGTTGAACGGGCAATCGATGTGGGACTCGCCGCGATGCGCGAGTTGAACGGCTTAGCCGCGGTCTGATACCAGCAGCGTCGCAAGATAGAACATGTGTCCAAGCGAGGGCTGTTGCGGCAGGCGCCTGGCAACTTCTGTCATTATCGAGCCGACAAAGTGGATGTTCTTTGGAAAGATCGATGCGGCTTGAGCCCGCAGCAACATCGTTCCATTGAGTTTGTCGTTATCGAGGTGCAAGTGAATCTCGCGCAGACACTTGGCATCCGCATCGCTGGCGTGCTCGGGTGCCGGGTTATTGCTTATGCTAATTACAGCGCGCTTCGATTCAGGGAACGCTGTCAGACAGTCGACGACGTTATCAATTTTTGCCGCCATTCCGTCTCGATAGTCGCCTTGTAAACCGCCGCGCTGATCAGTCTTGTGCGCCGCCTGCGCCGCGGAAATTTCCTGCCCCATGTTCCAGGCGCTGTAGGTTTCCAGCACCGCCTTCGGGAATAGCGGTGTTTCTACGACGTAATCGCTCATATCCAGGGTCTGCACAAAGTTCCGTACCGGACCCTGTTCGCTCAGTTTGGTCATATGACGCCATGCCGATGCGCAGCTTGTTATTTCGCTACTCATAAGCCCAGGCAGATGCTCTTCGTCTCGACAAACTCGTCGAGGCACTGCATGCCATGTTCTTTGCCGATACCCGATTGCTTCATGCCGCCAAACGGCAGGTCATTAGAAAAAATATTGGCCGAGTTAGCGCCTATGACACCCGCATCCAGCGCTTCACTGCAGCGCAACAGGCGATTCTGATCGCTCGTAAAAACATAGGCGGACAAACCTGCGTCCGTATCATTGGCCAGACGCATGGCTTCATCCTCGTCACTAAATTTGTAAAGACAGGCGACCGGTCCGAATATTTCGGTGTTGAAAGCAGGCATCTCGACGCTCATGTTCGCGATAAGCGTTGGTGAGAAAAACAAGCCTTCACCGTCGACTGGTGTGCCGCCGGCCAGTATTTTCGCCCCCATCGACGTCGCGCTATCGACCAAATAAATCAAGCGGTCGATAGCGGCCTGATTGATCATTGGGCCGATATCATTAGCTTCGTCAAAGCCATCGCCGACGGTCATTTGACCGACACGCTCGGCGAGCTTTTCTGCGAACTCGTCGTAGATATCCTCATGCACCAAGAATCGATTGGCGCCGACGCAGATTTGACCACTGTTGTAGAACCGTGCCCCGAGTGCTGCAGAGACTGCGTTCTCTATATCAGCATCATCGAAGACAACAAACGGCGCATTGCCGCCGAGCTCAAGCGCAAGCCGCTTAATCGTGTTGCCACAGGCTGCATACAAGTGTTTGCCGGTCCTGGTTGATCCGGTGAAAGACAACATGCGTACATCGGGACTGGCGCACAGCTCGTTACCGACAGCAGCAGGATTCTTGCAGGGAATAACGTTGAATACACCCGCTGGTAAACCGGCGTCGCCCGATAGTTTGGCGAAGGCCAGCGCAATCAGTGGTGTTTCATCGGACGGCTTGGTAATTGTTGTGCAGCCGGTGACAATGGCCGCGCCGGACTTAACGGCGACAGCGGCGGCCGGGAAGTTCCAGGGCGTAATACAGGCGACAACGCCGACTGCTTGCTTGATGGTGTAGTTGCGCTGCGATTCGTTGCCGGAAGGATAGTCTTCACCTTGCTGGCGCTGCACGTTGTCTGCAAACCATCGTAAGAGAGCCGCACACTGCAGGGCTTCACCGCGAGCTTCGCGATAAGGCTTGCCATTTTCTGAGCAAATAATAGTGCCTAGATCGTCTGCATTTTTTTCGATGCGGTCCGCCCAAGCCTTTACGAGCTCGACGCGCTCGGGCAGCGGGCGTTTTTTCCAATCTTCAAATGCGATGTTTGCTGCGGTAATTGCGTCGCTTGCATGTGTTGCGTCGAGATCGCTCACTTCGGTAATAACTTCGCCGGTCGCCGGGTTGAACACTGGAAACTTCCGATCGTGCTGAACCTCCTGGCCATTTATCCATCCACCGCTTAGCAACAGATGCTTATTCTTGAGATTCATGTTCAAGATGCATAGTCCGCGTCAATGATGACCACCGGCTTGATAACATCACCACTGTTCATGGCGTTGACGGCGTCATCAATACTGTCGATGGAGTCGTACTGCGTAACGAGTTTGTCGAAAGGAAATTTACCTTGTTGCCAGAGGTCGATAAGTTTCGGAATAAAGTCTTTCGATACCGAATCTCCCTGAATAACGCCGCGAAGAATTTTACCGGGCAATAGTCCCATCATTTCGACGCTGACTTCGTCGCCGGGCAGGCCCGGTGCGATCATTGCGGTTATGCCCATCGGCCCGCAGCAGTCAAATGCCTGGCGTAACACGGTGGCCAGGCCGGTGGTGTCAATCGCATATTGGCAAGCGCCGCTATGTGATATCGCCTTGATGTGCTTAACAATCGCCGCAGCGTCGGCAAAATCGCCTGCTAGAACGCTGTGTGTCGCGCCAAGTTCCTTAGCCATTTCAAGTCGACTGGGATTGATATCGACGGCAATAATGTTTTTCGCAGCGGCAACCTTGGCGGCCATGACCGCCGACAAGCCCACGCAGCCGCAACCAAACACCACAATGCTCGAGTCTGCTTTGACCTCCAGCGTATTGAACACCGTGCCCGCACCGGTTTGAACACCGCAGCCCAAGGGTGCAAGGAGCTCGAGTGGCAAAGACTTGTCGACTTTGATCGTATTCGTCACATGGCTTAGCGCGTAAGTCGCGAATGACGATTGCTGAAAAAATGATCCAAACACGTCGGCCGTATCGCTGCCCTCACTGCGATGCGTTTTTTCACCGTTAGGTCGAGTGCCAGCGAAATTCAGATTGCCGTGCTCATCGCAGTAGGATGGCTTCGAGATCTGACATTGTGGGCAGTGACCACAAAAGTCATAACTGAGAATGACGTGATCGCCGATCTCGAATCCTTCAACATCATCGCCCAACGCGTCGACGATGCCCGTCCCTTCATGACCCAGGACGATAGGGAATTCGCAAAGGCTCTTGTCCTTCGTTATCACATCGGTGTGGCAAACGCTGGTGGCCACGATCTTGACGCGGATTTCGTTGGCTGCAGGCGCTTTCAGCGCAAGCGTCGTTGTCTTGTATGGCTGATCACTCGCAAACGCGACAGCCGCCTGAACTTCGATTTCGTCACCGGGCACTCGTCTTACTCCTTAGCGCTTTCTGAGATATCCCACTGACGGCCGCGTGGCGGCACGCTCACAACATCGTGACTCTGGAAGCGTTCGACGATGGCGTCGGAAACCTTGCCGGCATCGCGTATAACTTCCGATTCTGCGAATGACGTGAAGTAGTCGCCGCCTTCTGCGAGAAATCCTGGAGCCGCTACAGTGAAGTTTTCATCGTCCATCACTGCTTTCCCGTTACGCGTCAAGCTGACAATGCGACTGTATTTTGGTTGGCTGAGATCGTAAGTCATCTCGAGCCCGGATAGCTGCAACAGACCGCGCTCGAACGTAAGTGACTGTTCCAGCGCACGGCGAATTTGATCGCCGTTCAACTCTTTGACCAATACGGAATCGACAAACGGATACGCATCGAGAACATCGACGAGCCTGACATCGCCCTGCACGATGTCTTTCCGCAAGCTGCCGCTATGCGCCATGCCGATGTCGGCGTCGCCTGCCGCTGCGAAGATATCGGCGAACAGGTTGCCCATATCGGACTCTTCAATGTAACGCCGAATGAGTGGCCCATCAATTGTGCCCACTTTTGCAAAAATATCCGCGTGCGCATCACGGTATTGCTGCAACTTCGCCATTATCCGCGTATCGGGTTTTAAATGATTTGACTCCACCGGAATTAGTTTTCCGTCGTGCTTTTTGATCTCACCGGTTTCACCATCGATAGCGAGTTGCAGATAGCCCAGGTGTGTCGCCTGGCCGTAGGTCTGCATAATCAAAGTACCGTTTGCCGGACTAATAACTGCCTGCGGTGTTCCGGCATCAGCGTGGCCGGCGAACAAGACGTCAATACCTTCTACGGCATCAGCCAGCCCGATATCGGCGTCGATGTCGCGTTGCAGTCGCGGGTCGGTCTCGGCGTCTGTCTGCATTGGCGCCGTCTTGCCCTGATGTGTCAACAGAACAATCAGGTCAACCTGATCACGCAAGGCCGTGACTGATTTTTGTACAGCCTCGGCAGGGTCGGTCACATCAAGCGGTGCAATGTAGGACGGAATAATTGCGGTTCTGGCATCCTGACCCATGATACCGATCACGCCAATGCGAATACCGTCGCGCTCAATAATCGTATGTGCCTGGGCGAACGGGTGATCAGTGCCTGCATAGAAGAAGTTAGCGCCAAGTACCGGGAACGGCGCTCGATTCTTCTCCCACTGAAAGCTGTCAACACTGAACTCAAACTCGTGATTGCCGATCGCCATCGCGTCGTAGCCCATCGTAATCATGAGTTCGAACGATAGCTTTCCTTCCGTCAGTTTCGCTAGCGCACCGGTGAAGATGTCGCCGGAGTCGAACAGGAATACGTTGGGTTCGGACGCGCGTAGATTCTCGATCAAGGTCGTCATTTCCGCGATGCCCCCAATCATATCGATGCCATCCAACCAGTAAGCTGGAATTGGGTCGTAAGCGCTTTCAACATCATTGGTAAACAAAAGCGTTACAATCCTGTCCTCAGTGTCATCCGCAGGCTCTACCGCTGCTTCGGGTACAGGACTGACTTCGCCGCAGGCAACGAGGCCCGCGAATAGGAAAACAGAGAATAAAATAAGGTAGTTCTTAGGCATAGCGGTAGAATCCATAAATTAGCTGACAAGACGGCCATCAAAGATGGCTGATACTCCAAGTATAGGATGCAGAGGCTACTAGATGCAGATTTTTGGCAACGATAACAGGATTACATTGGGGAGTTTTCTCGCCTATTTCGTTATGTCTGCAGTGATTTCCCCTTTGGGTTTGGTCAGCGGTCCGATTGCCGAGCATTTCGACATTTCCATAACGACAGCGACCGCCGCGTTCACCTATCTGACCAGCGGTGTTTTCGTGGGTGCGTTGATCGCAGTATTCATCTTTGACCATCTGAAGCTAAAGCAGGTAGTGATTGGTTGTGCTCTTATCATTTGTCTATCGATATACGCGATGTACGCGCTGGATAGTTTTGCAGTGTTTGCCGCCGCACAGGCGTTAATCGGTGTTAGCTGTGGCATTGAGCTTTCGGCTGCTGCGGTCGTGATCGCCAAGATCTACGATGAGAAACTGCGTGCATCCATGCTTCTCCTGACCGATTCGTTCTACAGCATGGCGGGTATCATCAGCACTATGCTCGCGGGCGTTCTGCTGGCGAGACAATTTCATTGGTCGAGCGCATACCTGCTGGCCTTCGCGGCATCCCTTGTAATAGCAGTTATCGCCTTTAGCGCGAAATACCCAGCTACCCGAATACAGGATACAGAGCCAGGCGATCATTACGCCATTCGGGATTTGCCGGCCGGCGTGCACATCATCGGTCTGGCCATGCTGCTCTATATGGCCGGATTTGTGAGTATTTATTCCTGGGTCCCGAACTATGCACAGGCGTCGATGGCGCTGAGTGCTGAGACGTCCAGCGAAATTGTCAGTCGATTTTTTCTCGGTTTGTTTATTGGCCAGCTGATCATGTTTTTCCTGGTTCTTAAATTCGCGTTGCGCACACTGATAACGATTGGTGCAGGTTTGGCAGCGCTATTGACGGTATCGCTCTGGACAGTGACGACATCGTCGCAGCTTGAGCTCGCAATGTTGATACTCGGCCTGCTCACCGGGGGGCTGTTCAAAACGATACTCACGTTTGGTACAACGCTGGTTCGCGACCCGAGTCCGAAAATGGTGAGTTATCTGATTTTTTACTCGGGCCTGGGAACCGCAATAACGCCATTCATCAGTTCACTCATCGTTGAGAAAAGCAATATGGCGGCCGCCCTGCAGTTCGTCACTGTGTGTTATGCCCTTACCTTTGTGTTGATTCTGGCTGCATCCAAGCGATCGTGGAAGAGTTCGCATGGATAGAACATTCATTGATGGAACGCTGGTTGAAAGAACCAGGGAGACGGAGATTGCAACGGTCGAATTCGATCAAAACTCCGCGGAATTTGCCGCGGATCCTTGGAGTAAGTACGAAGAACTGCGTTCTAATTGCCCAGTAGCGCATACCGACTCGCATGGTGGCTTCTGGCTGGTTTCCAAGTATGACGATGTTGTTAAGGTTGCACGGGACGACACCACATTCTCGTCTTGCCCAACGACGGTCATTCCTGATTCGGGTGTTTATAACCTGATTCCATTGCAGTCGGATCCGCCGGACTTGCAGCGCTACCGGGAGGCGCTGCTGCCTTTCTTCACGCCCAAGGCGATTGCATCCTATGCACCTCGAATTCGAGAATTTACGAACACGTGCATAGATGCATTTGTGGATCGTGGACATTGCGAATTGGTAACCGAACTTGCGAATCCTGTGCCATCGATGACGGCGTTGGAATTCATTGGTTTCGACCCACGCGACTGGCATGATTTCGCCGGTCCTATGCACCGCTTGTCATACTTTGCGGATGGTAGTGTTGAGAGGGCGCAGGCGTTAGCCGACCTCGAAAAAATGGACGCCGTTATCGCTACTGCGATCAATGACCGGCGGAAGAAACCTGCTGGCGATGCGATCACAGCGTTGGTCAACTACAAAAAAGATGGGGTGATGTTTTCTGACCAAGAATTGCATGGTCTGGTGAAGATGCTGCTGTTCGGCGGTCTGGATACGACGATGGCGGCGATCAGTAATACTTTGCTGTATCTCAGCGAACATCCCGATGCGCGGCAACGGCTCATAGATGATCCAGGCTTGATTCCGTTGGCTGTTGAAGAGTTTTTGCGTTTTGAAGCACCGGTTCACGCGTTCGCGAGAAATGTGACCACAGACACTCAGGTCGGAGATCAGAAAATCAGGGCTGGCGAAAAAGTCTATATGTTATGGGCGTCAGCGAATCGCGACCCGGAAAAATTCGAGAATCCGGACGAAGTTGTATTGGACCGGCGACCGAATCGGCACCTTACGTTCGGCGTAGGCGGGCACCGTTGTCTGGGCGCGATGCTTGCTCGCATGGAGATGCGGATTATGCTTGAACAAGTACTGTGCCGTATTCCGGATTTTCATATTGACCCGGATACCGTTCGGCATCCAATAACCGTTACAATTATTTGGGGACGGACGTCGTTGCCAGCAACATTTACTCCAGCGGGCTGCTGAATGCACTATTCGGTATTTCTTCTCGACCTTGATCACACTTTGCTCGACTCTGACACCTCGGAGTTATCGGCATTTGAGCAAACGCTGCTCGCTGCGGGTGTTTCTGACCCGGAGAATCACATTGACGCCTACCGCTCAATAAACCTTGATCTGTGGGCGGCTGTTGAACGCGGAGAAATATTGCCGCAACAGGTAAAGACACGTCGTTTCGAGCGGCTTGCTTCGCAGCAGGGTTTCGATGTCGATGCATCGCAGATGGCGAAAGACTTTGTCAAAGGGCTAGGCAGCAACGGAGAGCTGTATGAAGGTGCCCGAGATGTTCTTCATGAACTGAGTGAGCAGGCATCGCTGGCTTTGATAACGAACGGCCTTAGTGAGGTTCAAAGAGCTCGGATCGAGCGATTGGATATTGAGAAATATTTCGACGCGATTGTCATTTCCGCTGAAGTCGAAACCGCAAAGCCAGGTACCAGGATATACGACCTGACGTTTGCAGCGCTAGGTGATCCGCAGAAGCACACCTCATTAATGGTTGGTGACAGCCTGTCATCTGACATTCAGGGCGGCACAAACTACGCGATTGATACTTGCTGGTACAACCCGAAAGAAAAAACCAGGAAACCCACTGATCAGATCACACACGAAATCCGTGACCTGCGCGAGCTGTTAGGCCTGGTCACCGTCTGAGAACTCAAACCCGGTCTTTGGGCCAAGCACCTTCGGCGGCGAGGGCAGGTCGCCGGCTTCGCGAGGCCAGGCAATCGGAAATCCAGCCCCCCTGATCTTCTCGCCGGTTTTGATACCGTCCCGGTCCAAAGAAAAATAGGCATCGTCTCTTGAGCGCCGACAGCCGTCGGCCATATAGGCCATCGTCATTACGCGACGCGTATCGTTTGTGTCGTTGGCATCTGCCGCGTGAATGGTGCATGCGTGATGAAAAATCGCAGAGCCTTTCTTCGCGACGACAGGAACAAGGTCGCGAGCCGCAACCTCAGGTTCTTGCAGCAAGTCGTAGGCCTCGCCACCATGCAATTGTCCGATATCGACAAAGTCCGTAAAGCCCATGAGATGTGATCCCTGTACATAACTCATCATGCCGCCGCCGGGCTCGACATCCTGGAAAGGTATCCAGACGGAAATCTGCTCAGAGGTATCAACCGGCCAAAACGGATAGTCACAATGTGCGTCTGTCTTGCGCCCTCCCGGTGCCTTGTACAGGGCCTGGTCATGCCAAATTCGCACGCAATCAGTTTGTAGAAGGGCTGCGGATGCGGCGCACAGTTTTGGATGGAAGGTGAACGGTCGCACCGTGTCATGGTCTTCCCACAGCCGCATGCACTGTAAAAAAGTCTGTTCGTAGAGGTTCTTTTCCTCGAATTTTCGGCCATCATCCCGGGTTCGAAGTTTCACCGCCGCATCCACAGCCTCGGCAAAATGATCCAGCTCCTGGTGCGTGAAGAAATCCTCAACCAGCAGAAAGCCGTCAGTTTGAAAACGATCAACTTCAGCCTGACTAAGCCCCGATTCCGTACTAACTGTCATTGCGAATCCTGTTTTTCATTGGCCAAGCGCAGTAACGCACGATACAAGCGCGCGTTCAATTTTGCACCGGTAATCCCGGTATGCAATTCGGCCACGTGCGGCTCATCTACAACGCCCAGCGCATCTGAAATTGATGATCCGGTCAGGCTCTTGATGCCGAGACTCCACGCCATTGATGGCAGGTCGAGTACGAAGTAGTGGTAGAGCTCTCGCCAACTACGATCTTGTGAACGAAATAAATGGTCGAGAAAAGCGCTATCAAAAGGTGAGTTGAAGGCAACCATCAGGACCTTGCGGTCGGCGGCGATATCGGTGTTAAAGGCCACGATCCGCTTGACAGCATCCGCCGTAGATAAAGCGCCCAATTGGCGCCAACGTTCATCATCAAATGCATTGACCGCGCGCGCGCCTTCATCGGTGCGCTGCGGATATTCAGGCTGAATGCGAATAAACAAGTCGCCGAGCTCATTGCCGTCGAGATCCGTCATAACGATACCGATGTCGATCATCTCGTGATAGCCCGGCGTAAGGCCGGTCGTTTCAACATCGACAAAGGCGAGCAACCAACCGTCCGGATCGTCGTGTGGCCATTCGAACTCCTGCGCATTGCTGATCGGTATCGCCAGTAGCATTACGATCGACATAAGTAGCGCACGCATATTGAGATCAGTTAATTGCAAAGCTGATACCGATTACAAATGAATTGTCGCGTTTCGGGCATCGGTCCCAATCGCTCAAGACCGTATTTTTCCATCCGTGCTTCGAATTTCTGCATACGGTTGTCAAAGTCGCGTAGCAGTCTTTCTTTTAGGTCGGCTTCAGCAAAGGAGTACTGCAACGAGTTTCGGCTCAGCAGTTTGATTTCATCCCAGGATAAATTGAACTCGGTGACGGCGACGTAAAACTCATCAGTCATGGTCGATTCCCACATGCCACGATCATCCGTTGAAAGCGCCACCGGAATACCGGTTCGCAAGTATTCGGGAAACGGGTGCTCGCTGTAATCGCTGACGTAGTTAAGCAACAGGTTACTAATCAGGTTGATCTCCACCAGGTATGGACCATGGCGCATCATCAACATCGTGTCATCGTCGGTAATGAGATTGTTGCCGTGGCCGATACGGTCTGCACCAAGCAATAACGTGTCGCGCACGTGATGGTTTGGTTCGTCCACCTCTCCTGCGTGGATCGACAATTTCACACCGCTGTGCTGCTGCCGCAACTCACGCAGCGCCTGCAGAAATCGTAGTGGGTAGCCTTTGTCGTTGTCTTCGCGACCAACCATGTTCACGGCGACGAAAAAATCGCTATTTTCAGATACGTATTTGTATATGTGGCGCAGCATTTCCTCAGCGCTAGGGTGAAAGCGCAAGACGGACACCTGAAATCTTGATGTCACGCCGGTAGCCAACGCATCCTCATCATTAAGGCGCTCAGTAAGAATGTCGACGCCTTCCTGCGGCGGCATGATGCTGCCATCTGGATTGCGAAAGTTGCCGATGGTTACCTGTGTTTCCAGATAGCTGAGGCCCTCGGTGCCAAACGCGTGCATGTTGCGGTACAGGGTCTCGGCCTGAATCCACGGGTTCCAGCCAAGCGCGTTTATACGTGGCCAGTGTGTGCCGAAGAATTCATCGCGGCCCTCGTAGGGCTTGTCGAGTCGAAGACTGTTATCCCACGCCGCTTTTTCTTTGTCGTTCAGGTCTTCCAGGCGTTTGTATTCGAGCTTCTCGCAATCACTGAGTGCTTCGTACTCGACTGCCATGATGTTGCGGAACATCAGGTAGTAGGGATCGCTGCCATACTGGTTGCTGCCGTAGTCAACGCAGTTCTCGATTTTTACTTTGGTGTAGTAGAAGTAGCCGCGTTCTCTTTGCTCAAGTGCCAGCTCATACCACCACTCGGAAAAATTGGAGCCCGACAGGTGGTTGTGCAGGTCGCCGCCCTTGGGCATGTAGTAAAGCGCTCGATATATTTCCTCCGGGCTGCCGGATTGTTTCAAGTCTTCAAACCAATCTGCCACTGCAGTTTGGGATGCGAAGATACAAATGATGGCTAGAAGT
Organism: uncultured Woeseiaceae bacterium; assembly: GCA_905480215.1. Lineage (GTDB taxonomy): Bacteria > Pseudomonadota > Gammaproteobacteria > Steroidobacterales > Woeseiaceae > UBA1847. Next base: position 11,916 of record CAJQPL010000063.1, read on the forward strand.
TTTTTCATTGCACGTATTCCTGATTCAGCTTGGGTCGCAGTGGGTCTTCGGCAATTGCAACAAGGTGTTCACCTGCAATTGCAGTAAGTTCATCGGCCTTGGTTTTGTTTGTTTCAATGAGGTTGAAGAACTCCATTGGGTCCTCTGCAAGATTGTAGAGTTCGCGCGGTGTTTGTTCCCTGTCCAGCAAAAGCTTCCAGGCCCCTAAGCGAACGGCAAACTCAAGATCCGATTGTGCATTGAGCGCCCAAAACAAACTTCTTTCCGCGAGCATACCGCCGTCGAATATTGCGTGGATATCAATGCCATCGATCTCACGGTCGTCAGGCACCTCGCCACCGCCGATATTGGCCAGCGTTACGAAGAGGTCCATGCCAACGACCTGTTCGTCGGATATCGAGTTGGCTGTTGTTACGCCGGGATAGCGAATAATCGTGGGCACGCGAATGCCGCCTTCATAGAGAAAGTGTTTCCTTCCACGCAATCCGCCGGTGCTGCCATAAGCATTTACTTCCCACCAGTTGATCCAACGCGAGGTGACCGCGCCGTTATCGCTGGAGAAAACGATGACCGTATCGTCATCTACGTCATTTGCTCGCAGCCAGTGCAAAACACGACCGACTTGTGCGTCCATATAAGTAATGTTGGCGTAGTACTCGCCAGGACCGCGTGCAATAAGCAACTCTTTGGGCGGATTGGCGCCGCCGTTAGGAATCGCTAGCGCTTCGCCCTCGGTGTACTCAGAGTAGAGACGGTTGTACTCCGGTGGGTTCGCAAATGAAGTGTGTGGCTCGGCCATGCTCAGGTAGAGAAAGAACGGCTTTTCCTGGTCGCGATTCGACAGCCAGTCTATGGCCTCCGACGCGTACAAGTCAGCTGTATAGCCCTCTTGCGGGGGCAATGGGGTCTTATTGCGAAACACATTGGTCGGATTGTGGTTGTGCGGCAGTTGGAAGGCATTGTGTCCGTAGTAGTAGTCGAAGCCCTGATCAGTGGGTTGCGGCTCGCTGTCGCTGGCCAGATCGGAATTCAAATGCCATTTGCCGATATGCGCCGTCGCGTAGCCGGCGTCCTGCAGCACTTCGGCCAGGGTAATTTCTGCATCCCTCAAGTAGACACCGCTGTCGTTTGGAATCCAGCTCTTAATCCCCGTCCTGTATGGGTTTCGACCGGTCAGAAGCCCGGCTCGGGAGGGTGAACAGAGCGCAGACGGTGCATATGCGCTGGTCAAGCGCAATCCCTGGTCGGCCAATGCATCAATATTGGGTGTCTGCAGGACGGGGTGGCCGTAGCTACCGAGATCGCCGAATCCCAGATCGTCGACGTAAATCAAGACAATATTGGGCTGGGCTGACGCCGCCCATGGAGCGAATATCAATAGCGTCCAAAGAAATATTATACGGTTTATCATAGATTTACCCTCGTTTCTCAGCTTGATTCATAAATATTCAATGCCCAAGCTGTCGGCATCGAAACGACGCGCCATCCTAGCGCATACGTCGACCATGTCTA
>CAJQPL010000064.1 GCA_905480215.1 uncultured Woeseiaceae bacterium
ATCGGCGTTTCGCATTTCATTCAGACGCTTGAGCGGCCCGAATCCCAGGACTTCGTTGCCAGGCAAAAGGCACGCCACGGCGACAATGTGGTGGTCAGTGATGCTGTTGTTGCGCATTACGGCATCGCTAAATTTTTCCTCGAGGCAATGCAACGGGCAGATTCAGACGAGACTGACAAGATCATGGCGGCTCTTTCCGGCAGCATAACCGTGGCCAATGGCGAGGTGACGATGCGTGCCGATGACAAGCATGTGGACCTCAACATGTTGTTGTTCGAAGTCCGTGACCAACAATTGAAGATGCAAAAATACATCGGCAAAATTATCGCTCCCAGTCAGTGTGCCTGAAACTGAGTGACTAAATGAACATGGATGCCGCCCCTTTCCTGACGGTACGCGAAATCGTCATGGATTTTGGCGGCATCCGCGCGCTTGACAAGATGAGCCTTGATCTGTCCCGGGGTGATGTGAAGTGCATCATCGGGCCTAACGGCTGTGGCAAAAGCACACTTTTTAATGTGATTTCCGGTGATCTGGACCCCACGTCAGGTCAGGTCTTCTTTATGGGTGAAGCCACTACCGGCCTTTCGCCGCAAAAAATCTGCCGCAAGGGCATCGCGCGCAAGTTTCAGATTCCGTCCGTTTTTGATGACCTGACCGTTGCCGAAAATATTGAAATCGCTATCACCGCGGCCACGAAACACTATACGCCATTCAGCCTGTTGCGCGGCGGACCAGACCGGTCAAACTATGAGTTGGTTCTGGCCGAAACCAGGCTGTTGGAATATCGGGGTAAACTTGCCTCTGAATTGCCGCACGGAATCCGCCAGCAACTGGAAATCGCCCTGCTGGTGGTGACGGATGCCCAGCTTTTGCTGCTGGACGAGCCGACGGCAGGGATGACCGAGGAAGAAACCGATGCCATCGTGCACATGATCCAGGATGTGCGCGACCGACTAGGCGTGGCAGTTCTGGTGATCGAGCATGACATGAGCTTTGTGCGCAAGCTGAGCAGCCCTATTATCGTAATGATGAAAGGAGCAGTGCTGCGCGAAGGGGAATACGCCGACATTAGTAACGATGCGGAAATCCGCCAAGCATACCTGGGGGATAGCGAATAATGCTGAACGTGCGCGACCTGAAGGCTGGATATATCCGTGGCGCCCCCGTCCTGAAGGGGTTGGATCTGGATCTGGAACGCGGTGACTGCATCGCGCTGATGGGGCGCAATGGTATGGGCAAGACAACCTTCGTCAAGGCGCTGATGGGGGTGTTGCCGCAGATTTCAGGCTCTATCAGGTTTCTGGACCAGGAATTAGTAGACTTGGCACCTTATAAGATCAGTAATGCCGGCATTGCATACGTTCCGCAGGGACGTGAGATTTTCCCCGATTTCACCGTCGAGCAGAACCTTGAAATGGGCCGGATTGGTAAGCCCAAACAGCGAAATGAGTCATTCGATTTTATCTATGAATATTTTCCTATTCTTGCAGAACGGCAAAAACAACTGGGCGGAACCATGTCTGGCGGGCAGCAACAGCAACTGGCCATCGCGCGGGCCTTGGTCGGTCGACCCGACCTACTATTACTGGATGAGCCGTCCGAAGGCATCCAGCCTTCGATTGTGCAAGAATTAGCCGCCATTCTGCGCCGCATCGTAGAGCAAGAAAAAATGACCGTGATCGTTGTGGAACAAAATCTCAATTTGGTGCGGCGGTTAGCCCATCATGTTCGCTTTATCGAAAATGGGATTATCAAATCGGGAGTCGCGGTCGATGAAGTAAACAAAAATCCGGCCATAATCAGCCGCTATTTGTCGGTGTAATAAAATGGAAATGACGCTACTTATTGGCCTTGACGCGGCCAGCTACATCCTGACCCTGCTCTTGGTCTGTATTGGGCTGGTAATTATTTTTGGGATGATGAATGTCATCAACCTCGCGCATGGCGAATTCTTTCTGCTGGGGGCTTATACCGTGGTGCTGTTACAACAGTATGCGCTGCCGTTCGCTGTGATTCTGCTTGCCGCTTTCGCCTTTGTGGCATTGATCGGGCTGATCATTGAAGAGATCGTCATCCGACGCATTTACCACCGTTTTCTTGACACAATCCTCGCTACATGGGGCATATCTCTGGCCCTCAAGCAGCTGGTAATCGTATTGTTTGGCCCCGGTTCACAGCAAGCCGTCGCACCCTTTGCTGAACCCCTAGAGATGTTCGGTATCACCTATTCCTCTTACCGTCTGTTCGTAATGGGCATGGCAATTATGATTACCGCGGCAACGTTTCTCATCTTGTTTCGAACCCGGTGGGGCCTGACCGCGCGCGGAGTGATTGCTAATCGCCAGATGGCTTCTTGCCTGGGGGTAAACACGCGCCGCGTAGACCGGGTGACGTTCGCCTTTGGCTCTGGTCTTGCAGGACTTGCCGGCGCGATTATGGCGCCGCTGATGAGCGTTGATCCGCAGATGGGCGTCGGCTTTCTTGTTCCGGCCTTTCTGTCGGTCCTTGTCGGCGGCACTGCCAGTCCGCTTGGCGCGCTTTGGGGGGCAGGCATTATAGGCGGATCAAACAGTGTGGTGGCAGCCATATGGACGCCGGTGATTGCCCAGATTGCCGTATTCAGCCTTGCCATCGTTGTTATCAGGCTTATGCCCAACGGGGTTACCGGACGAAGGAGGCGATGAGGTCAAGATATTCACGTCCGCTCACGGTTCTATTCTGGGCCGCACTGGCTGCGGCTCCACTGTTTCTTGAAGGTTGGAATCTCGGCCTGTTGTCGCAGTTGATGATCTACGGCATTTTCGCCATGAGCCTAGCTTTCATTTGGGGACAAGGCGGGCTTCTGTGCTTTGGCCAGTCGCTTTTTTTCGGGATTGGGGCCTATGCGATGGCGCTGACCACTAAGGGTATGATTCCCGGCATACCTGCGATGACGCTGGTCGGTTTGCTGCTGGCGGTGATTCTGCCCGCTTTGGCGGCGGGACTGCTGGGATTGGCCCTGTTTAAGGGGCGTGGCCTCTACGGCGCCTATTTCGGCATTGTTACTCTGTCTGCCGCCGTGATCGCCGAACGGCTGGCAATCAACTGGTCCTATATCGGCGGATTTAATGGGATACTCGATGTACCACCGTTACGATTCGGATGGGGCAGCTGGCAGATCGAATTTTACGATCCATTATTGTTTTTTTTAGTGGTACTTGCGGCGGCTTTAGCAGCTTTCCTTGTGTTACTCAGGCTGGAGCGCTCGGCCTTTGGCACGGTGTTGCGTGGCATCCGCGACAACGAGACACGCGCGGCTTTCCAGGCTTTGAGACGGCCGAGTATAAGGCTGCGGCATTTGCTATTTCCGGTGCCGTTGCGGGATTGGCAGGAGCGCTTTTTGCAGTACAGTTTGCCTTCGTCTCACCTGCAATTTTAGGCTTCGCGCTAGCGACAGAGGTTCTAATCTGGGTCGCGATTGGCGGCAAAACAGTCCTGCTTGCAGCCTTTATCGGCGCATTGGCGGTGAAATCGGTAGAAAACGTATTATCAGACACATTGGGCCAATACTGGTTACTTGTGCTGGGCTTGTTGTTTGTCGCGGCAGTGGTGCTGCTGCCGCGCGGATTGCTAGCTCCGTTTTTGCACATTCCGCTGCCGCGCGCCCTGCGTCGGTCTGAATCGCTGAAAAAATCGACTGCCGCTCGACAGTGGGGAAACATGAAATAGCGCATCTAACTATTCATCCCAGTATTATCGATCAGCGGAAGTGAATTTGTCAGTACGCTTTACAGTTAGAATTCGACGTTATCTAATCAAATTATAAATAAAGGTCCAACTCCCGAAAACGTATAAAGGTCATCTTTATGGGTGTGATGAAACTTAGTATTAGAGAAAAAATAGGGTTTGGTGCAGGTGATATGGCAGTCAATATTGTCATGATCACAATGCAACTGATTATTGCCTATTTCTATACCGATATTTATGGATTAGATCCTGTAGATATGGGTATTTTGTTTATGGTAGTGCGTTTGATCGATGCGTTTTCAGACCCGGTAATGGGAATGATCACAGACAAGTGTCATAGCAAGCATGGTCACTACAGACCGTTTATGTTGTGGTTTGCCATACCTTTTGGTGTGGCTGTCTATCTTGCGTTTATCACTCCAGATCTCGCTTATTCGTACAAATTAGCTTGGGCTTACTTTAGTTATATTCTACTTACCCTAATCTTCACTATCGTAACAATTCCATACATTTCATTGATTGGCGTTATTACAGATGACCCGGCAGAACGATTAAGTGCTAATGGTTACCGTTTTGTTCTTGTAAAAGTAGCCGCATTCCTTGTGACCATCGTTGTTCCCGCTTTAGCTCTATATTTAGGCGATGGAAATATGCAAGATGGTTATCAACCTGCTATGGGCCTGATGGGAATTCTCGGGTCAGTGTTATTTCTGGTTTGCTTTTTCACTACAAAGGAACGAATAAAACCTGTAATTGAAAAAACCAAATTGAAAGAGCAGGCCAAATTGCTATTGAGGAATGATCAGTGGCTTTTCTTGTGTGTTGTTTTGGTTTTGTTGATGTGTGGCATTGTAATAAGAGGCTCTGTGGGGGCTTACTACGCTAAGTACTATTTGAATGGCGGAGATGCACTAATCTCACCATTCCTGGCAACTGGTGTTACCGCCTCTATCTTGGCAATGATAGCAAGCACTTGGATTACCAAGTTTTACTGCAAAATCAAACTGTTTAGATACAGCCAAATATTAACCTTCGTACTTTGTATTGCAATGTACCTCACCGTTGGTCAAGACGATATCGTTCTAGCCTTTGTGTTTACATTCCTGATTTGGTTATTTGCAGATATGTATATGCCAATTTTCTGGTCATCAATTGCAGAAGCCGTTGATTACGGGCATAGAAAAACCGGTATTCGAGTTTCCGGGTTGGCATTTGGGGGCATTTCATTTTGTCAAAAATTAGGTATGGGTATTGCGGGTGGCTTATTAGGATATTTATTGAGTTACTTTAATTATCAAGCTGACGTAGAACAAAGCGAATTTACGCTAAATGGAATTGCGTTATTGGTCACAGTTATTCCTGCAATCTTTCACCTGGCAATCGGATTAATCATGCGTAAGTATTTCATTAGTAATGAGTACTACGATGAGATCGCATCCGACCTTAGATTGGCGGAAAGTCAATAGGACGCGATATGTCACAATGCTGGGTGATAGGTGATGCTGCAGTTGACTTGATACCGGAAGGAAACAAGTACTTAAAACTTCCTGGAGGTACAGGGGCTAACGTTGCAGTGGCATTGTCAAGATTGGGCGTTAAAAGTGCCTTAGTTACTAAGCTTGGCAATGATCCTCTTGCTGCATTTTTAACGGATATACTTGAACGTGAAAAAGTAAATACGCAGCATGTGTATTTTAGTGATCGTCATAAGACAGGGTAAATCATAGTCTCAGTCAATAGTAGCGGCGAAAGACATTTTACCCATATGGTGAAACCAAGCGCTGATTCGCAGATGAAAAATTCAGATATGCCTGCGTTTGAACGGGATGATTGGCTTTGCGTTAGCGCTTTCATTTTCGCTCAGCGTCCATCGAGAGAAGCCAGTTTTTTCGCGATAAAGCAGGCGAAAATGGCAGGTTCTCTCGTTTGTGTTGATGCGAATATCCGTGTTGATATGTGGGACGATGAGTTGTTGTTAGTTCCAACAACTCTAGAAGCCTTACAGACCGCTGACATAGCTAAGATGTCTGAAGATGAGTTATTAATTCTGACCAATACAGACTCTATTGGAGAAGGGATAAAGATAGTTAAGCAGTGGCCTGCAAAGATTAAGATTATTACGCTGGCAGAAAAAGGCGCAATCTTATTAACCGAACAATCTGAGTTTCATATTGAAGGGTATAACGTTCCTGTTGTTGATATGACGGGGGCTGGGGATGCATTTATTGCTGCTTTGATTAGCAAACTTATGCCACTGGAAAGTTGGACTGATGATCAATTGATTGAAGCTGTCCAGTTTTCAAATGCATGTGGTGCATTGGTTGTAGAAAAAAGGGGGGCGATGTCTGCATTGCCTGATTTAAGTACAGTAAATAGGTTTATGGTGGGAAAAAGTCAAAATGTCGACATTGAATAGTAAGGTTTTAGGTAGTCTGGTTGGAGCTGCTGCTGGCGATGCAATAGGTGCGGCAACGGAATTAAGAACAATTGGGCAGATAAAAGCGGATTTTAATGGGTGGGTTACTACATTCATTGCACCGCCACAGGACACCTTTGGACGCTGCAATGAAGCGGGCATGGTTACAGACGACTTTACTCAGGGACGGTATATATTAGAAGCCGCTTTAGACCAAGATGGTGAAGTTAATGATGAAGGTTTGAGCAAAGCCTTCAAACGCTGGATGGACTACCCTTTCTATCCAAATTTTACAGGTCCAACGACCCGTGCGGCAATGCAACGAATCTTTAGTGATACACGTCCATCTTTGCAGGGCGACGCAGAAGCAGGCGAGCCAACGCAGGATGTCGTTCTGGTAAACAATGGCAATGCATCGGCGACTAATGGCGCAGCAATGAAAGCCTGGGCAGCTTCAATGCTTTCATTAGGAACACCAGAAAAATTAATAGCGACGACGTATGAAATTGCGCATTTTACTCATAACAATGTGATTTCGGTATCGGGGGCATGTGCCATTTCAACGGCAGTAAATGCTGCACTCTCAGATGGAATTACACTAAACGATGTAATGGAGGCTGCAATTAAAGGTGCAGATCAAGGTTATTCCTATGCAGAGCAACATGGTGCAATGATGATGGCCGGTCCAAGTGTTGCCAGAAGGATTGAATTAGCGATACAAATCGGACAAAAGCACGCTTCCTGGGAAACAGCAGTGTCAGAACTTGCGGATATCATAGGTTCTGGTCTTCATGCTAGTGAGGCCGTGCCTGCTGTGTTTGGAGTACTATCGTGCTGCGGAAACGACCCTGAAGCGGCAATTTTAGCAGCGGTCAATATTGGTAATGATACTGATACGGTTGCAACTATGGTTGGCTCTATCGTCGGTGCCCTACATGGCATCGAAGCATTACCCAGTAATTATCTACCCGTATTAAATGAAGCCAATAAATTTGAACTGGAAGATTTGGCGACTCGTATATTGCGACTACATAATTTGGACAATTCAAGAAACAACTTTATTCCAAAAACGATACTGCAATAGCAGACTTTTAGTTACTAAGCAGGTGGTTAACGCCCGGAAGGATGGGCCTTCGGCCTGTCCTCGCTTCGCTCGTCGGTGCGAACCTCCGACCGTCCCGATAGAACTCGCCTGCCAGTCGGTTAGCACGTCGCTTCGAGCGTATGGTTCGAAGTTAGGTCAACGAGTCGTAAGCAATTGTAATAATTGAAGAACCGCAGGGACGTTCGTTGCATGAAATGCCCTACTCTGCACAACAGAGAAGGACCGAATCACGCAAAACTCTCGCAAACGCACCGGCGACTGTCTCTTTCACTGGCTACGACAAACGAAGACGAAAAATTATTTATAGTTGCTGTTAAACGATACGTTTTATATTTGTCTATTCTGGCCAAAGACTTTTTCTTCTTTCAAGCTCAGCTAATACCGGCACCAGCCGCTGCTTCACTTTGGGACGAAAATGCGTATCATCGGCCCCCAGTCCTCCCCTGCCGTGGATGCATTCACCTACCGGGCCAGATGGGGGTGTAAGACCTGCGCCAAGTTCCAATAATGTTTCTGCAGTTGCAGGTCTGGGTAAGGTGCGATCCAGTAAACCAGTGCTGTCATTAGCCAGTGCCAGTCCCATGGGAGTCTGACCACAACCATTCATAACGTTGACCTCGGCCCCTTGTTCCACCAGGAAGCGGATTAGTTTGTTGGAACCCACAAATGCCGCAGCATGCAGTGCGGTCCAGCCGCTAACAGTTACCGCATTCACATCCGCACCCGTCGATACCAGACGCGTGGCTATCTGCAGAGCATTTTCTTCTTCGTCAAACGTCATATCACTTCGACGTCCAATGCCCATAGCTGCCATTAACGTTGTGGCATTTCCGACCACCATGTTATCTCCTGCAGGAAGACCGACCTGCTTTTCAAATAACTGCTTATTGATATCTGTTGTAATTAAAGCATCGGCATCATGTTCAAGTAGCATAGCCACTGCTACTTCATCCTGGGCAGCAGCGGCAAGAAAGAATGGTGTTGCATTTTGTAACGCAAACCAGGTATTCACATCGAGTCTCAAGGCATCTGGTGGGTGTTTCATACGCGCGTTGGGATCAGCACCTCTTGCCAGAAGTTCACCAACCAGGCGGTGCATATTATGGCCCGGCATCAGCTTATCGCCCATGTAGCCATATTTAAATTCTGAATTTACCTCAACGGTGTCGACATCCGACTCAGGACCCTTGATGTATTCCCGTTGCTCTTCATTGAGTATTTCATAAGGCTTGCACAGGAAACTTTCATCGGCAAAATTACACACCATGGTTTTATCGGTAATGATCCTGCCGTGCAATATCTTGATGCCATCCCTGAGGGCATAATGTAAAGCAGACATACCGTTTCTATCGGTCACATTGGGATCGGCACCCTGTTCAAGAAAATATATAGCCAGGTCCTCATAACCCTGTGAGGCTGCCATGATCAACGGATCGCCGTCTGAGTTGGAATTGGCATTGACGTCCGCACCGTGTTCAATTAATAAGCTTGCACTCTCCAGGTCACCCACACGTGCGGCAAAAAGCAAGGGAGTATATCCTCCCATAGGAACAGCATGTATCGTGGAGCCTTCGTATCCCTCTATCTCCAGTGGCGTAAATTCCTCATTCAGGCGGATCGTTGAGGCATTCACGTCAGCACCATGGTCTATTAGTATCCGCATCGCTTCCGGGTGACCAAACGATATGGCCCACATCAACGCGCTCTGGTTACGCCGCGGGTCCTGATAGTTGATATCGGCACCATGGTCAATCAACAGTTCCATCGCCTCGATCAACCCGGCCCAGGACGACGTCATTAGTACCGACTCACCACTCCAGTTGGTTGCATTAGGATCCGCATCACCGTCCAACAATAAATCGACCATACCAACGCTGCGATTTTCCATGGCCAGGCTCAGTGGACTTACCCCATAGTCATTGGCGATATTGGGATCGGCGCCAGCTTTCAGTAACGCCTTAACAGACTCCACATGGTCCCGGTATACAGCATGGGCCAGGGCAGTGACCCCATCTGCCTCAGTGGCATTGACGTCAATGCCGCCATCGTTTAGCAGGTTTTGCATCAATGTCCAATCCTGATCGCGGGCTGCATCAATCAGCTCTAGTCCAGATTTGGCAATGGTTGACGTACTGGCACCCGAGAGCAATAAAGTGATTAGTAATGTCACCTGTTTGATTGATATTGCAGGAAATGTGAAGCCCGTTCTCATAGCGTTAATCTTTCCTACTAACTAATAGTTACTGATAATTATGCTGATCTATCGAGGTCCAGTTCACCATTCGAGATCCCCAACTCTCCGCCAAAGCTCTCTGTTTCAATGCTCATCTTATTAAGCATCGCCACATGGAGATTGGAGAATGGAGTACCTTCCTCATAAAGGATATGACGGCCACTGTTCAACGTACCGCGTCCGCCACCAATTAAGGCGACAGGAATATTCCATTGGCTATGGATATCCCCATTCCCCATACCAGCACCATATACCAGCATGGCATTATCCAGGATAGATGTACCATCAAGATCCTTGGTTGCTTCAAGTTTGGCAAGGAACTCACCAAATAACCTAGCGTGGAAAGTATTAATTTCACTTGCCATTCGGATCTTGGTTGGATTGCCCCGATGATGAGTTATGGGATGATATGGATCAGTATGGCCCAGATTGGTAAAGACCAACTCACTGTATTCACGGGCAACCATAAAGGTAAATACCCGGGTCATGTCAGTCTGAAAGGCCATGTGTAACAGGTCATACATCAGACGGGAATGTTCCTCATATTCTGGAATTCCTACCGGTCTTTGCATGTCCGGCAGTTCCATGTCTATCGTCTTCTCGGCCTTTTGGATCCTAACTTCCACATCTCGTAATACAGTGGTGAATTCATCCAGTTTTGCCTGGTCCCTTGCACCCAGTTTCTTCTTGGTCCGGCTGAAATCTTCCATCACAAAATCCAGGATGCTCTTCTGTTCTTTCAGACGTACCTTTCTGGCCTCTGGGTTTGTCCCAGCATCACCGAATAGCCGCTCGAAGACATCGCGAGGACGGTGAATCATGGGCATGGGTGAGGTCGGGCTGCTCCAGGAAATAGTATTGGTATAGGCCGAGCTGTAACCACCCGCTGACTGTCCAGCCAGTTCTGCGGCATTTTCAATACAGAGCTGTAAGGATTCCAGCGGGGTCTCCTTGCCAAATTGCTTGGCAATCACCTGGTCAACTGAAATACCAGCATAGATCTCACTCAGTGACTTACTGGGCTTGGAGCCGGTCAGGAACATAGAGCTACCACCGATGTGCCCACTGACACTCTCCGAGTCACCGTTGTTCAAATTACTGAGCACCAGGACCTTATCGCGGACATGTGCCCATTGTTTAACAACGTGTGACATCTCGTAATTTGCACCCGCGCCGGTTGGGCGGAATGCCTCCTCAATTATTCCATTAGGGCTATAGGTATACCCAACTCTAAGCGGCATTTTGACTGCGTTAGTATTCGCCAGCGCTGGTATCATCGCATCCAGCATTGGGAGAGCAACTGACGCCCCGAGACCGCGAAGAAATGTACGACGCGGAATCGCTTTCTTAAATATCATCATTATCCTGCCGTCCTGTTTTGAAATGGTAAGCTATTAATAATTCCTAAGACGATGGTTGAAAATCTGTAGTTATTCTGTTCTGCCTGATTCAGAATTTTTCTTACAGCCGGCATGTCGTAATGCTCCAGAGGTCTGCCCAATGCATAAGTCATCAGCTTCTGTGTAAACGCCCCGGCAATGACTTCAGGTGTATTTAGTAATGCCTGCTGTAATTCCGCCGGACCTTCAAACTCCACACCACTGGGCAGCCTGCCTTTGGCATTAATGGGTTTACCCTCATCCAGGTCACGCCATTGACCTATGGCATTATAGTTTTCCAAGCCAAAACCAATGGGGTCCATCTGGTTGTGGCAGACCGCACACGCAGGATTGGCCGGATGGATTTCCATACGCTCACGCAAGGTGAGGACTTCACCTTCTGCGCCCTTGGCATCTTCCAGGGGTGGAATATCCGCGGGCGGTGGTGGAGGTGGCGCGGCAAGGATATTTTCCAGTACCCATTTACCCCTCAACACCGTTGAATTACGGTTAGGATAGGAAGTGATGGAAAGGATTCCGGCCCTTGCCAGGAGTCCACGCTGGTCTTCTCCCACTTTCACTTTGCGGAAGCGGTTGCCATAGACACCCTTGATGCCATAGTGCTTGGCCAGGCGTTCGTTAAGATAAGTATAGTCGGCCTTAAAGAGATCCATGATGGAACGGTCTTCATTGAAGATGCTGCCTACAAACAGCTTCACCTCTTCATGAAAGGCGTAACGCAGTTCCTCGTCGAAGCTGCGAAACACATCACTGTTCTTGTGTGCCGATGGTAAGTTTCTGATCAGCAGCCATTGTTCGGCAAAGTTGTTTACCAGGGATGTGGAACGGTCGTCTTCCAACATCCTTTTCACCTGGTCCTCCATGACCTTCGGGTTTCTCAACTTGCCCTGCTCGGCTAGGGTCAATAGCTCATCATCAGGAATACTGCTCCATAACATAAACGACAGCCTGGATGCCAAGGCGATATCGCTCAATTCGTAATTGTCACCCGGTTGAACCCCGGCAGGGTCCGGCTCGATGCGGAACAGATACTCTGAACTCATCAACAGGCCTTGCAGCGCCATACGCACGCCTGCTTCAAACGTCTCGTTGTTCTTCCTGCCTTCCCGGTAAAGTCCCATTAACGGCGCCACATCATCATCATTGACCGGCCGGCGATAGGCCAGCCGTGTCTGATTTTCCAGGATCTGTCGGGCACAGGGCTCCTCATCTCGCCTATTTTTCGGCATACAGACAAAGATCTTTTCGCGGCTGGCGGTATCACCCACACCATGGACCTCGAAGGGCCCGTCAATGGTCACGTTGGCAACAGCGGGCTCATGCCAGACACGTTCATAGGGGACCTCGATCCTCGCGGTATTATAATTCTCATAATTTGGCGGCGGCACCACTACACCTTCCCAGGCATATCTCTCACGGAGAAAAGCGACCTGCACCTTATGTGATCCCGCGGTCATAGGAAAACGGACTTTCAATGCCTCATCAGCAGTCCTTTCATATATGGATTGTGCAGGGTCTGGAGGAAGAGTATCGGACCCTTCACGCCCAAGGCCGATGCCAATATTGTCACCACCGATAGTTAGTAACTCTACGCGCTCTCCATCTACTCTGAAATCCAACCGGTTGGGTTTGGCCAGACCTGCAATCATGCCACTACCAACCCCCAGTTTTTGCAGACCGACCTGGAGTTCATATATGCCATCCACCGGGAACCGGTGATCCACCGCCAGTCCGCCACGGGAACCAAATGGCAGGTCTTCACTCATACGCTCATCCTGCAGTAATTTGGGGTTAACGGTGTACTGATGACTATCCACTTCAGTATTGGGGTCACCAATGGCCAGCCGGGTCACCATCCGAGCGGCGGCCATGTATTTTTCTAACAAAACCTGAGAAACGGTTAGCAGGTCTCCCAGATTATCAAAACCACCCGAGTTATCCGGAGGTAACATGGTGGCACCATCAAACTCCACACCCAACAGGTCACGTATTGCATTGGTGTATTCGGTCCGATTCAGCCGGTGTGTGGCGATTTCCCTTCCCGAGTTGGGGTTCTCATCGGAAATCCTGTTGAGTTCAGTTTTCAGGTGCGACAGAAATGAGACATAAAAGTCTTCATCCGGACGTGGCAGCCCCACCGGGGGCATCGCACGGAGAGATAATTTTCTAATTATTTTTTCCCAGACTTCAGCATCCTCACCCAAATCATTAAGATTTACTTTATCCAATAACAAGTTGGCTGTTTTTAATGCTTCATTGTGGCATGTCACACAATACCGGCTTAATGAATCCTCAAACGCATTGAGGTCCTGTGCTAACAGGTTTTGACCGGTAGTTATGAGAAACAAACCAGCAATTACTATTATGATTCGTGTCTTGAAATGGTGCATGACCCCTCCTTATTCGACGCCAGTTAAACGCAGTGTTTACGTCGTCAGGGTAAGTCCAGACTTCATTCGTCCTGATTTAAGAGAGACTTGCGACTTATCAGATTTGTTGTCAGGCTGCTTTGTATCCGTAGTATAACCGATCCTGCTCATTGATCGTATTCGTGGATGCGGACGGCTTGCAACATCTGAAGATCCAACGACAAAGCCGGGCTCAGTTTTATTTGCTTGATGACGGACAGTCCGATACACGACGCGGTATTGAAGAAGGGCGATTCAAGGTTGAGAACCTGACGGCCACATTGTGCTTCATCGCCTCCGGTCTCTTGGGAGTCATGGATTACCTTGCCCGCGGCAAACTAACGTGGAAACAGGCCGAGCAGACAACGGTCGCTCATCTTCGCTTACACGGCATAAGCGAGGAGGAAGCCAAAACCCTGCTCGCAAAACGGATGCCCAAACTCAAGCGCCGAGGAAGCGTAAGTGCCTCCTGATGAAATTATCCGGTGGTGAAATCTCAAGACCTCCCTAAGGATAAACGATGGACAAAAGTACCAAACCATTAACCAAGGTATTTAAGACCGTGAAGGGCAAGCAAATCGCTTACCACGAGTCAGGTGAGGGACGCTCGATTGTGTTTTTGCACGGCAACCCGACGTCTTCGTATTTGTGGCGCAATGTGATTCCACACGTTTCTGACCTTGGTCGTTGCATTGCTCCCGATCTGATTGGCTGTGGCGATTCCGACAAACTGGATAACACCGGACCCGGCGCCTACCGCATCGTTGAACATCGTGAATACCTCGACGGCCTGATCGAGCAACTCGATCTGGGTGACAACATCGTGCTCGTCATTCACGACTGGGGGTCGGCGCTCGGCTTCGATTTCGCCAATCGCCACCGCGATCGAATCGCGGGCATCGCGTATATGGAGGCAATCGTCCAACCACTCTCTTTCGATGCGTGGCCGGAGTCTTCACGTTCATTCTTTCAAGGGCTACGCTCTCCTGCCGGCGAACAGATGATTATTGAAAAGAATTTATTCATTGAGGCAGTCCTGCCCGGATCCATTTTGCGGAAACTTACAGCAGAGGAACACGAAGAGTATCGCCGCCCGTTTCGCGTACCTGAACATCGGCGTCCAACGCTTACCTGGCCGCGAGAAATACCATTTGACGGCGAGCCTGCCGACGTTGCTGAGATGGTGCAAGCCTATGCCGACTGGCTGTCAACGTCCGATGTGCTAAAACTTTTTGTAAATGCCGAACCGGGAAGCATTCTAGTCGGCGCTCAGCGAGATTATTGTCGCTCCTGGCCAAATCAAACTGAAGTAAGCGTGGCCGGTTCACATTTTATTCAGGAAGACAGCCCGCATGAAATCGGTCAGGCGATTCGCGACTGGCTCTTGACGTTGTAGAGAAATGGATGTTGCGTTGCGGGAACCCCGAATACGGATTCCAGTATTAACTGCGGCTATACGTTGTCCGGTGAATACGAGTATTTAATGAATCAGGCACTCGTAGGGAATCTTCAGGCCTTTATGCAATCTCCTGATCATTGGCAACGTTAAGTTTCGCTTTCCACCCAACACCTCAGACACCCGCCCGCTCCTGCCAATATAGGGTTCCAGGTCTTTGCGAGACAGGTTGTTTTGCTCCATCAAAAACTTAATCGCCTCGATAGGGTCTGATGCGGGAATCGCAAAACGTTCATCTTCATACTTCTCAACGAGCAGCATCAGAATATCCAGCTCATCGCCTTTCGGTGTGCCCCGTTTTGTACCCCATAATTCGTCGATACGCTTTAACACACGGTTCAGCGCACGGTCGTTCTGGATTGGTTTCAGTTTCATAGTAAATCTCAAATATGTTCAATATCGTCGTATTCCTCATGTGTTCCTACGAATCGAATGAGCATCCCTTTTCGGTTGTAATCCATCAACACTACGATTCTGTACTTATTACCGCAGATGTTAAAAACAACCCGGTTGTTCTTCAAGACACTTGCATTACGCAAGTCGGCCTTTAACTCATGGGGCGTATTCCGTTTCGCTGATGCACAAAAGTTGTACCACTCAATCATTTGTTTCTTTGCGCCCCTGTGCTTCGGGCTACATTCCCAAAACCTCCGTAACTTGGACTTGGCGATAACCCTCATCGGCAAACGGTCACATACTCCCAATGCGGGAGCAAAACTAATTCACCCATAATGGGAGATAAACTCTTAACGCGTGTGCGGCGAATGGCGAGAAAAGGGGTCGAACCGAATAAATTACGGTCGGCTAATTCGGTTCGACCCCATTATTCTGCAAAACTGACGAGAAATATCTTCGTTCCGGCGGGCTGCACAAACGAGCCGCAGCGATTGATCCGATTGCTAGATGACTGGTTCTGGCCGTTAGCGGACCCTCAGATCATCGAACTTCGCGTATTTCGAATGACCGCTTCCGAGAAAAGCGGACGTTTTGCGAGTCGCAATTCATTGGAAAAAGAATTCAATATTTTCGGAGTTGAACGTCTGCTTTCACCGATAGCGGTCGCTCAAATTGCTCCAATCGGCGGAATTTGAAGGTCGGCTTTCGGCCAAAAGCAGCTGCTCGGCCGTGAATTTCGAACCGCTAATATGCTTGTAGCCCTCGATTTTGTGTCATCATTGTCTCGCCAAATTAAAGAAAGGCGGCAACATGAGTTTCTACAGTGAACTACGACGTAGGAATGTATTCAAGGTAGGCATTGTCTACGTTGTCGTTGCCTGGCTGCTATTGCAGGTTTCCGACACCCTTGGGCCAGCGTTGCACTTACCGGAATGGTTCGTTTCTGCTGTGGCTTTCCTGCTGATTCTTGGTTTCCCCGTTGCAATCATTTTTGCTTGGGCTTTTGACTTGACGCCCGAAGGCTTGAAGAGTGAAACGCAAGCCGACCCTGTGGCCCCCGAGGCCGGACAAATCGGTAGAAAGTTGAATTACATAGTCGTTGCAGCATTGGTGTTGGCGCTGAGCTATTTCGTCATCGACAAGGTCGTATTCAATTCAGGTCGGGATACCCCCAGCACTTCAACTACTGATCAGGTTGCCCAGCAACAGTCTGCTGAAATCGAATCAGCCAATGCTGATAACTCAATTGCTGTTCTGCCATTTGTAAATATGAGTTCTGATGAAGAGCAGGAGTACTTCTCAGACGGATTGTCCGAAGAGCTGTTGAATCTGCTTGCAAAAATTCCTGAATTGAATGTGGCGGCACGCACTTCTTCTTTCTCTTTCAAGGACAAAGACCTCGAAATACCAGAAATAGCCCCGACTGAAGGTAGCCCATATACTCGAAGGCAGTGTACGTAAACATGGCAAACAGCTACGCATCACCGCACAGCTGATCCAGGCAGATAATGGCTATCATTTATGGTCAGAAACGTATGACAGACAACTCGATAATGTTTTCCAGGTACAGGAAGACATAGCGTCCGCGGTTGTCGATGCTCTAAGAATCACTTTGTTAGGCGAACTACCTAAAACACGAAGAACGGACTCTGCGGCCTATCAGTTGTTTCTCGAAGGACAGTACCTGAAGCGACAGATTTCAGCGGACTCACTAAATCGAGCAGTTGAGGCCTTCAAACAAGCAGTTGAGATTGATCCTGCTTATGTTCCGGCATGGGCCGAGTTGGCCGATACTTACTTATGGGGCGGGGGGTTGGACGAGTTGTCGCATGAGCAGACAAGTGCCCTCGCCGATCAGGCCATTCAAACAGCTATTAGCACCGACCCAGACTACGCGTTTGCCTATTATGTTCGTGGTGTATCGTGGATTTTTGGCAAAAACAGATTCGATAAGGGAATTGAAGATTTTGAACTGGCGCTAAAGCTAGACCCTGACGACGCTTTTATAGTAGCTGCCATCGGTAAAGGTGCGTTTTTGACCGGGAAATTTAACCTCGCAATCTCCCAATATCAGGCGGCGTTGGCTATGGAGCCGGTAGTTCCTGAATTTTATTATTATCTTGGAAGGGCCTATCTGAGTTCCGGTCACCTTGACGATGCAGAAGCTTCATTTAGAAAGTTGTCTAATCTGAGTGCGTCATATCGCGGGGACTTCCACCTCTGGGAGACGCTGTTTATGAAGGGCGAGTTAGAGGCTGCCCTGGCAGAGTCAGACATTAGCTTCACACGCGCCATAACTCATCATGCGTTAGGTAATGCAGCAAAGGCAGATGAAGCTCTTGCCGATTTAATTGAGAACGCTTATCCCTATTCGATAGCCATGGTGTATGGATACCGTGGCGAGGCGGACAAGACTTTTGAATGGCTCAATAACGTGCTGGAAAACAGAGAATATTATTATCCAACCTTTATACTGACCGAAACAGCGTTCCACAGCGTCCATTCAGACCCGCGCTGGGAGCTTTTCCTCGAGAAGCTGGGTCTCTTGGAATACTGGCTAGAAATGACGCCGGATTGGGAGCAATAAAGCTATAGTGGGAAGAATGACGGACTGCCATCGTGATGGTCCTTAAGCGTATTTTTTCTCTGGACGATGTATCTCATCGCACGAAAGCGAACAGCCAAGGGTAGGGATTCGAACGTCCGCTTTGGTTTGCGATCTCAACCAGTCGATGCAACACATTCAGCAAAACGTTCTGCTGGTGTTCTAAATTGTAACGTTTCTCTGGGTCGTCCGTTCAGTCTTCTTGCGACTGCATTCAGTCTATTTTGATGAACGTTCGACAGGTCCATGCCTTTCGGAAAGTACTGTCATAACAGTCCGTTAGTATTCTCGTTCGATCCACGTTGCCATATATAAATGCTGGCGATGGGGTTCACAACAGTCAGGGACATGTGTGGTTCCCACAATGGCCTGAAAAATGTTATCGATGCCGGTCTGATTGAAGGCCCCCGTGTGTATCTGGCTGGTGCTCGCCTGGGGCAGGTTATTTTTATACCGCCTAGCGTTTCACAAATGAGATTCGCGGGCTTTTCCCAGCCTTAGTAGCCATCTTTACCAAATATTCTATAGAGAAACCGCTCACCTTCCCGCCGACGATTTTGCTAATTTTCGGTTGTGGAACGTCGAAGTACTCCGCCGCTTTCATTTGTGTAAGCTTCTTCCGCTTAATGAACTTTTCAATCTCAACTGCAAGATCTACCCTCATCGCCAATGCAACGGATTCTTCATCGGTAAATCCGAGATCTTTGAAAACGTTACCCTTAGTAACCGTTGTTTTCATAACTGATACTCCATTTCTGTACCTAACTTTCTCACTTTCTATCAAAAGCCCTTAGCCGCTCCTTCGCTACATCGATGTCGGCTTTTGGCGTCGTTCTGCTCTTCTTAATGAAACTGTGCAGCACCACTATCTTCGTACCCAATCTGATAACGTACATCGTTCGATATTGATTATTGCGATCGCGTGCACGCAACTCACGGACACCCTAGCCAACAGTCTTCATCGGTTTGAAATCCTTTGGCATTTCGCCGATTTGAAGACGGCGCAGATCGCTGCCAAGGTCAATGCGAACGGATTTCGGGAACTCCTGTAAGACCGATAGAGCATCGCCCAGCCAGACAATGTCCTTTTCGTCCTTACTCATAATTACATTATACCTAATTAGGTCTATTTATCAACGCAAGAGTAGACTCTCTTAGAAATATCGTGCAGGTGTGGTCGGCCAGAAGTGTTAACCATGTGTCCGGAACAAGGTGTAAATCATGTGACCGGTTAACGCCTTCGGTAGCACTGCCGTGCTAGTCGGCTAGATAGTCTCTGCGAGTACACGGTTCGTAGCCAATCACCCATTTCTCGATAAACTCCTCAAGAACAAACCCTTACGCTAGCCTCCTGTCTCATAGAATCTGGCTTGCCGCTGCTTAAGCGCCTGACTCTATGGGATCGCATGACTTTCAATGGGACAAGACTGAAGTTGCAGTATATACCCCATTGGGGTATTCTTTTCTAGTGAAGTTCATCGAGACTTCAAGGTTTTCAAATGTCAGAGAAAACTACTTCGATGACTCACAGTTTCACATGCTGCAGCTCTACCTAATGAATCAGCCCGATTCTGGAGACATCATTAAAGGATCCGGTGGAGTTAGAAAATTACGATGGGGACTGAAAGGATCAGGGAAGCGCGGAGGCGTCCGAGTCATCTATTACTGGATGACGAAGAGTCACCAGATTCTATTCCTGGCCGCGTACGCCAAGAACGAAGCGAGTGATCTATCTCGCGATGCAATCAAGGCGATACGCGAAATTGTGAAAGATCTTGAATAGAGAAGAGGGGACAAGCATGGCCAAGCGAGATATCGGTGCTGAGATTGTCGCCGGTCTGAAAGAGTTTCGAGACAAACCTGAAAAGCTGAAGCGTTACGAGTTCGAACCGGCTGACGTAAAAGGTATTCGTCAGAAGTTCGGCATGACGCAGCAGCAGTTTGCCGACTTCCTGATGATCTCTATTCGCACCCTGCAGAAATGGGAGCAAGGAGAACGTGACCCAGATGGCGCGTCGCATACCCTGCTACGTGTGATGGAGAAAGAACCTGAGGCCGTGAAGCGAGCTCTGCATGGTTGAACTTGTAAACCATGTGTCCGGTCAACACCTACAGATTGTTCCGGACACATGTGAATATCAGATTGCACTAAAGAACTGGATTCAAGCCAATTTGCAAGCATCCTTGAAGGCTAATCTGGGAAGACGCTGCAAAAATTTGCCGGGATCACCATATCCTAGCGCACAAATAAAATTACTCTTGATAGCTGTGTCAGCAAAAAACTCGGCATTGATTATTTCATTGTCAAAACCAACTAAGTGGTTTTAGCGTTTCGAATTATTGGGCAAGACAGGCTAGCGCCTTTTTCGACCCTGCGGGCTGTCCCCCTAGATCGGGCACTTCCGTTCAACCTTCTCATAGTACTCGACGATTTCTTTGCTACTCTGAATTCCTTCGCTTACGACCCATTCGTCAAGAGCCTGCCAGTCAATCTTGCTATTGCTATGCTCTGTTACGAGCAATGCTTGCTCCAGCGACTGTGGCTCATTCCACGCAACCGCAGCGATTAGCCTGTCCATTACCGAATGCGTCGGTGTAATTATGCGAAGAGATCCAAGCCCGGTATTGATCCGGGCACATTTCGATGGATCCACATATGTTGCACCGAAACTCAATGGGGCCGGCGGAAACTCCAAATACCAGATCGTCTTTGGGTGGTCGAAGACGGACAGGCGCGGCTGGCCCGTGTGCACGAAACCAAGTGGTTCTAATGCCGTTTTCAAGTCAACAACAAGTGCGGCTGTCACGAAGTCGAGGTCCTCCGACTGATATCTATTGTTTGAATAGATCGACACTGCAGTTCCACCAGATAGCGTTGCGATTATGCCTGCCTTTTCCAGTGTCTCAGAAACGACTGCCGCTAATTCCTCCAATGACGTGTGTTCATTAATCATGGCCCAAATCTACTTCTTCCCGAAACGCCTCGGTCGTCTTCGTTCCCGGTAGTATTTCTCGAGTGTTGATTTGGGGAGTATTTTCAGCATGTCCTTTAAGAACTGCCGGAGCGAATCTGTGACGGGGCTTTGCCTGAAGTAAAATACCCTCGCATTTGCCTCTTTTCGACTGACCAAGATACCCAGCTCCTCAAACTTGTTCAGCTGATTCTGAATTTGATTTAGAGGAGTTTCATATGTTCGAGCAATTTCGGATGCGTAGCCCTTTTCGTAGTTTTGTAAGAACATTAGAACCTGGTATGCGGATTCACTTCCGAATAATCCCATCATCGGGCGCTCTGATATTGTAATCTTTGTCATTTAAAATCCACCTAACTTTTAGGTCATTATACCTATTTATTAGGTTGTTTCACCTATTTTTTAGGTATTAAGAACTATCCGGCCGAGCGAGGGAACTCCAAAGTGTTAACCATGTGTCCGGAACAAGGTGTAAACCATGTGATCGGTTAACACCTGCAGATTGTTCCGGACACATGGTTTACACCTTTCGGGGATTGAGCAATGCCGGAAGGATTGATTCAGATCGGCCAAGGCCGATCTTCACCCCTTCGGGGCGCACCCCAAGGGCACTTGCTTCGGGGCGCCTGCGGCGTCTAAATTGCTGGCGCAATTTGTCGAACAGAGGTTCTCACCGGGTTCCTGACACATCAAACGAAAAAGGGCCCCCTTTGGGGACCCTTTGTCGTTTGGCGCGCCCGGAAGGATTCGAACCTCCGACCACCTGGTTCGAAGACAGGCAGCTGTTTACTAATCATCTATTTATAATCAACAAGATATAAGGCGACTGTGTCCCATAGATTTCGCGATCACCATTAACAATTGGCTGATTTACCTGGAATTCACATAATCGAATGGGACAGCCCACAAGAAGGTCAGAACGATCAGAACTGCAGTTCAACGTCGTGAAGTACACGGTAGCAATCCAGAACCTGTGCAACTGAAGAGTTAGGCTCACGGCCCTCAGCAATCGCGGCGAAAAACTCCCGATCCTGCAGCTCAATGCCGTTCATCGACACGTCGACATTGGATACGTCAATGGCATTCTCGCTCCCATCTACGAGATCGTCATAGCGAGCAATGTACGTGCCGTTGTCGCAGATGTAACGGAAGAAAGTCCCCAATGGTCCATCGTTGTTAAATGACAGCGACAACGTGCAAATCTTGCCACTCTCGGTCTTCATTTGAATAGACATATCCATCGCAATGCCAAGCTCTGGATGATGCGGACCTTCAATACCATTGACCTGCACAATTTTCTCGCCAGCCTGGTAGGCGAAGAGGTCAATCGTGTGCGCTGCGTGGTGCCACAACAGATGATCCGTCCACGAACGCGCCTCGCCAGCCGCGTTGATGTTTTTGCGGCGGAAAAAGTAGGTTTGCACGTCCATCTGTTGGACATTCAACTCGCCGGCTTTGATTTTGTTGTGAACCCATTGGTGTGACGGGTTGAAACGACGCGTGTGACCACACATTGCGACAAGGCCCGTTTCCCTTTGCTTGGCGGCAACTGCTTCTGCGTCGGCAAGCGAGTCAGCTAGCGGAATCTCAACTTGTACGTGCTTACCCGCGTCCATGCACTGAATGGCCTGATCCGCATGCATCTGCGTCGGTGTACACAATATTGCAGCGTCAACGCCCGGCAATGCCAGTGCCTCAGCCAAATCGGTTGTGACATGGGCAATACGGTAGTCGTCGGCGATCGCCCTGGTAGCGTCGAGTCGCCTGCCAACCACAGAAACACATTCAACACCGTCAATGTTCTTGATTCCGTCCAAATGTTTCTTGCCGAACGCGCCAGCACCTGCCAGTACAACTTTCATGACTACTCCGAATTATTCCGTATTTTCGAGAACCAGATGGCCGACCGCGGTGTTCGATGCGGGCACATGATAAAAGCGATGCAACTCCTTCACCTTTTCATTGAGTGCGCCGCGCATGATGTGCCACATGACGAGCTCGATACCCTCCGCGCCTGCATTGCGCATGTATTCAATATGCGGCATCGCTGCCAATGCTTCGGGATCATTCACGATGCGTTCCAGAAAATCTGCGTCGAAATCCTTATTGATCAATCCAGCGCGAGGTCCTTGCAGCTGGTGGCTCATGCCACCCGTACCCCAGATCTGGACATCTAGATCCTCGTCAAAGGTATCAACGGCACGTCGAATAGCCTGGCCGAGCCGATAGCATCGCATTCCGGAAGGCGGTGGATAGAGAACGACGTTGACCGCCAGCGGGATCACCCGACAAGGCCAGGCATCGGGTTGGTCAAACATTAACGTCAATGGAACAGAAAGGCCGTGGTCAACCTCCATCTCATTGATGATGGTTAGATCAAAGTCTTCCTGGATAACGGACTGGGAAATGTGCCAGGCGAGATCCGGGTGACCAATAACCTCAGGAACCGGCCGCGCGCCCCAACCCTCATCTGCAATACCAAATGACTCGCCGCAACCGACGGCGAATGTCGGTATAACCTTCATATCAAACGCAGTTGCATGATCGTTATAGACAAGAATCACGACATCGGGGTTTTCCTTGGCAATCCACTGCTTGGAGAATTCATAGCCCTTAAATAAAGGTGCCCAGTAGTCTTCTTTCGTCTTGCCCAGGTCAACCGCAGCCCCTATGGCCGGTACGTGAGACGTCGCGACGCCTGCTGTTATTCGCGCCATCAATCCTGCTCCTCTGTGTAGCGATTACCTTCCACCGAGCGACCACCGGAAATCATCATTTCTCGATACTCGCCGGGCGCCATTCCTGTCATTGACGATGCACCCACCTCGAATGACTGCTCGTCCGTAAAAAATAATTTGCCGAAGAAGTACACGTTTCCGCCGAGGCTGATCACGCGATTGTAGTCGCGATCCATAACCGCCTGTATCTGCTCCTCGCCAATGTTTCGTTCTTCGAGGTACGCCCTCTCATCGCTCAGAAAACGTTCACGGTTCTCAGCTTTCATTAACGAATAAAAAAATTGATTTAGCTTGTAGCCCTTACGAGCCTGCGACGAATCGAAAATCGTCGTTCCGGGTATGTCAGTGTAAGGCTTATCCAGCGCCATTAGTTTTTCTCCTCTGGCCAGTACAACCGCATTGGGTTTGTAACCAGCAGCTTTCGTTGCAGTTCTACTGTAGTAGCAATCTTAGGAACATAGTCGACGAGCTTACCGTCGTCAGCCATGTGGGATTTCATGTTTGGGTGTGGCCAGTCGGTTCCCCACAGCACACGTTCGGGGAACATCTCGACGACGCGTTTTGCAAACGGCACGACGTCGGAGTAGTCCGGTGGACCGTCGTTGCTCAATCGATCCGGGCAACTCACTTTCGCCCACATGTTATCGTTTTCCTCGAGCATGCGAATGAATAGATCGAATTCCTCGCCTTGCGGATCCTTGCTCACGTCAGGACGGCCCATATGATCGAACACGATGATACCGGGCAATGCGGAAAAGAAATCGTAAAGTTCGGGCAAGTCCGGCGCTTCGACGTAAATGACGAGGTGCATGCCGAAGGCCTGAATGCGCTCGCCAACTTCCTTCAGCGTGTCGTGCGGTAGCACGTCCACGAGTCGTTTTACAAAACTGAAGCGAATGCCGCGCACACCGGCGTCATACAGGGCCTGAAGTTCATCATCAGTAACGTCACGCTTGACCGACGCAACGCCGCGCGCTTTGCCACCCGAATGTTCGATCGCATCAACGAGTGCCCGGTTATCAGCACCGTGACAAGTCGCCTGCACGATGACATTACGTTCGAATCCTAAATGATCGCGCAGCGCCCATAGTTGATCCTTCGAAGCGTCGCAAGGTGTGTACTTACGTTCGGGTGCATAGGGGAACTGGTCTCCAGGCCCAAATACGTGACAATGCGCGTCGACGGCGCCCGCCGGAACCTTGAACTCCGGTATCGACGGATCCGGATGAAACTCCAGCCAGCCGTCATCCATTTTGAATTCGCTTTCGCTCATCGTCCCTGCGCTTTCAATAGTGTATCCAGTCTCGGGTACACACGCCGCGCGTTCAGTTCAAATACTTTCGCCCGGTCTTCTCCATCAAAACCCAACGCGTCAACATATCGTTTGGTGTCATCAAAGTAGTGTCCCGTCTGCGGATCAATACCGCGCACCGCACCAACCATTTCCGAGGCGAACAAGACGTTGTCTACGTCGATGACCTCGAACAACAGATTAATGCCCGGCTGGTGATACACACAGGTATCGAAGAACACGTTTTTCATCAAGTGCTCGGACAAATCTGGCTGTTTCAACATGTCTGCGAGTCCGCGGTAACGCCCCCAATGATAAGGAACCGCACCGCCCCCGTGCGGAATAATCATCCGCAGGTCAGGGAAATCGGCAAACAGGTTGCCTTGCAATAACTGCATGAAGGCCGTTGTATCCGCATTCATGTAGTGGGCGCCGGTCGCATGAAAACAGGGATTGCAGCTCGCCGAAACATGAATCATTGCGGGCACGTCGAGTTCGACGAGCTTTTCGTAAATCGGGTACCAGTAGCGATCCGTCAGTGGCGGCGATGTCCAATGACCACCAGAGGGATCAGGACTCAGATTGCAGCCAACAAAACCCAGCTCGTTGACGGCGCGATCCAGCTCGGCGATCGGTCCGTCGAGCGACTCGCCTGCCACCTGCGGCAACTGCGCGCCACCGACAAAATTTTCGGGATAGAGATCAACAACGCGCTTTATCAGGTCGTTGTTCGCTCGCGCCCAGTCCATTGACGTTTCCGGATCACCGATATGGTGTGCCATCGCGGACGCGCGCGGAGAGAAAACAGTCAGGTCCGCGCCCCGTTCACGCAGCAGCTTGAGCTGATTCTGCTCGATAGTCTCGCGAATCTGGTCGTCGCTGATGCTCGCAGGCTCAGGCGGCTCCAAAGACGGATTTTCAATACGATCAAGCTGTGCCTGGCGAAAATCCTGATGTGGACCGGGTGCCGTTGTGTAATGTCCATGACAATCGATGATGAGCATTTTGCCTTATCCTTCTTGCACGAAGACGTTGCCGTCCATGAGTTTTCTTGCTGTACGCAAGAGTGCGGAGCGCGTTACAGAATAATTGCCACTATCTTCGACAATATCGATGTCGACCGTAAAACGACCGCTGGGGTGTTCCACGTCGAGAACGCCGCCAGTAACGCGCGTCGAGATTCCGTCTGCAACACTCCCCGGGATGCAACACGCAGCTGCTACGCTTGCTGCACCGAGCACGCCGATCGACTGATGCACTCGATGTGGAATGAAAGTACGAGTAGTCAGAGTGCCACGGTTTTGGGGTGCAGCAATCAAGCTCATCTTGGGTACCGTCTTATCCGTAACATCGCCAAGATTCATCAACGATCCCGCCTGTAGACGGATCGACTCTATCTGTGCCTTCAGGCCTTTATCTGCCTCTAGCTCCTGCGGCGATTCGTAGCCGGTCAAACCGAAGTCGGTGGCACGCAGCATGACCACAGGCATCCCGTTATCAATACACGTCACGGCTTTGTCATCAATTTCGTCGATTACATTTCCCGTTGGCAACAAAGCGCCACAATTCGATCCTGCGACGTCTGCAAAATCAATCATGACAGGCGCGGCAGTGCCTGGAACTCCATCTATACTGGCATCGCCGCTGTAGCTAACCTGACCTGCCGGAGTTTGCACCTGCGCGATTGCGATACCACCGGAATTGAGCATTCGAATACGCACAACCGTTACGTCATCGGTTGCGTTTATCAAACCTTGTTCAATTGCGAAAGCCCCGACACCGGCAAGAATGTTGCCGCAATTTTGTCCGTCGCTGACCAGCGCCTTATCAACAACGACCTGCAGGAACAGATAATCGATATCGGCGTTCGGCCCAGCTGATTTTGAAACGATCGAGACCTTGCTGGTCAGTGGGTGTGCCCCGCCCATGCCGTCTATCTGACGTGTATCCGGTGAACCCATAATGCCAAGCAGCAGACGGTCTCGCGCCTCGGCGTCGCTGGGTAAATCATCTTTGAGAAAATACAGTCCCTTCGACGTTCCACCACGCATCACCATTGTTGGTATGGATCGCAGCATCAACTAGTCTTCTGACTCGACCCAACGCAAGCCTTTCTCTGCCAGTCGATCACGCATGTTGTAAATGTCGAGACCCAATTCGCCCGCTTCGAATCGCTTACGTTTGTCTTCTTCATTGGCGACACGTTGTTGCGACTTCTCCAGAACATCGCTCGCTTCATCTTTGCGAACCACAACAACACCATCATCATCCGCGACGACAATATCGCCCGGTTCAATTTTCTGACCAGCACAAACAATCGTCGTATTGACGTTCGCGATTGTTTCTTTAACGGTTCCTTGTGAACAAACAGCTGCAGACCAGACCGGGAATTCCATTTCCGTGAGCGTCGCGATGTCTCGAACGCCTGCATTAATAATGAGCCCTTTCACGCCGCGCGCCTGCAAAGAGGTCGCAAGCAGGTCTCCAAAGTAGCCGTCGTGACACAGGCTCGTCGGCGTCACTACAAGCACGTCGCCTTCCTGGCACTGCTCGACAGCGACATGAATCATCCAGTTGTCACCGGGAGCAACTTCGCAAGTGACTGCCGTTCCGGCGATTGCCGCAGGCCGGTAAATCGGCCGAAGTCCGGCGTCCAGCAGACCCTTGCGCCCTTGCGCCTCATGTACGGTCGCAACACCGAGTTTTGCAAGGTCGGCAGCCACGGGCTGTGCAGATCGATCGACATTGGTTACGCAGATAGGCATGAGTATTTTCGCTATATATATATTTGATCCGAAGCATCAATTTTGTCCGAAAATTGCTGCAAATATGGTCAGATTCGTTATTATTAGTATAAGTTTTCGCTATAGATAATATGAACGTAAATCTTCGACATTTCTTCGCTCTGGTCGACATCGCCGACGCCGGTCGCCTCAGCAGCGCTGCCGAACGAGCCTCTGTATCGCAGTCCGCAATGACTCAGGCCTTGCGTAAGTTAGAAGAGTTGGCCGGTGAGCCGCTGTTCAATCGGGTTGGGTTCGGCGTCGCAGAGACGCCCGCAGGCGAGGCACTGATCTGGCGCGCACGACGAGCGATCGACTTACTGCGAAGTACTGAACGTGAGCTTCGCGGTGAGCGGCCTCGCGATGCCGGCAGCCTGCGCAGGCAAATTACAGCTAGTCAATTTCGCGCCGTGGTAGCGATTGTGGAAACCGGCGGCTACAGCACCGCCGCTCGCCGGCTCGGACTGGCACAGCCTACTATTCATCGAGCTGCGAAAGATCTGGAGGCGCTGGTTGGCGTTGATTTGTTTCCACGAACTCCCCGTGGCGTGGAACCCAGTGACGTCGCAAAGTCGTTGGCGCGGTGCGCAAACCTCGTGTTCGCCGAGGTTCGACAAGGATTCGAAGAGGTGTGGCAGTTGCAAGGTCGCTCCGACAGTCTGATCGCGATCGGAAGCTTACCGTTGGTGCGTTCCGAATTCCTACCGACGGCCATAACCCGTTTGCTGTCTCTGTATCCGGACGCACGCGTCAGTATTCTGGACGGGCCCTATGTCGAACAGCTACATGCATTGCGCTTTGGCGAAATCGACTGGCTGATCGGTGCACTCCGCGAACCGTCCCCAGCATCGGACGTCGTCCAGGAACCGTTATTCGTTCAACCGCTTGCCGTCGTCGTCCGGCCTGGCCATCCGTTACTGAGCAAGCCCTCACCCAAAATCGACGATTTGGCCAAGCTCGAGTGGATCGCCCCACGTCCGCTGACGCCGGCGCGGCGTTTTTTTGATGAGTTTTTCGAAAACAACGGCGCGAAAACGCCAAACAGAATCATCGAATGCAGTTCACTGGTCACGACGCGTGGTCTCTTGCGTCAAAGTGATCGTGCTGCATTGCTATCACCGATGCAGGTACGTGAAGACGTTAGCGCGGGTGAACTGGTCGTACTGGTCGATGCGATTCCGCAATCGAGCAGAACAATCGGCATGACAACACGAGACAACTGGAAACCTACGATGGTTCAGTCTGCCTTTTCAAATATTGTCAGGGGGATCGCTAGCGGTCTCGTTGCCAGGTAACGATTGGGTCGTCTTTGTTCGCCATTCGCACCAGGTGATCGCCGACGACGCGTTCTGCTCGATCGACCTCGCTGGCATCAGTCAATTCGACGCGGATATGCATAAATTCGTCGTCGCATTGAATTTCGCAGATTCCAAATGGAAACTCGATTTTTCCCTGGCTACCGTCAGCGACCGTCGGAATTTTGTGTGCAAAATGCTTGCACAAGCGTTTTGTATAGGCGACCCCATGCGGCGTCGCCACTTTAGCTGTCGTGATCATTCAGAACCACACCTCACTAAGTTGACCCGATTCAAGCTCGTTGGCATAGCTCAAGTAATAGTTGCGGTTCGGCGCATTGTACTCGCGCGCAGCCAAACCTCGTAGCGCCTTGATCTTAATCTCGCGCGCCAGCTGTCGATCACCATCGTCAAGCCATTTCAGGTGATCCGCCAATTCGAGGGCCCATTGGAAGTCGCCGTCCTTTAATGCCCGCCGCATCTTTTTCGATAGTCGTTTCGTTCCACCGGCAAGTCGCGCCATCTGTTGCGCTTCGGCTTTGGGATGCAGCGGATTCAAGGTGGCGGGATTACCGTCGTACCAACCCAACAATCCTGCATAGATCGCCCGAACCGCATGAGGAACAGTGCCGTAGAATTCGATCAGGTATGGCTTGTCTTTTAGGTGGGCCGGCAGCTCCACTTCGTGCGAAATTAAATCCGGGCTCTTCCCAAGATTGATGCCGCTGACTGTTTGCTCATAAACGCTACGAATGGCTTCGCTGTAGTCACTCAGCGCACCGGTGGCCGCCACACTACCAATGATGGGCATTGTGTGACCGGGCACGACATGTTCCGGTTCCAGATCAGCCATCGCGGCAACACTATCGGACCAGTTCAGTACGTTTCGATATGGCGTTCCGCGAATCGCGTACAAATTTGGAAACGCCTGATAAAAATTGTCACCGGCAAACAAGACCTTTTCTTCAGGCAGCCAAACGAACAATGCGTCATCCGTCTCTCCAGGCCCCGCGTGCAATTCGATATGGACGCCAGCAATTGTAGCTATTAGACCGTCGCTGGTGACACCAACTGTCGGCGGTAAGTAACCGTTACCTCCATCGTGGTCGATTGTATTGGCCGGTGCCAAACCTCGATTTGTTACCTCGTGCGGCGGCAGCTTGCGTCCAAATTGGCGCACACCTCGCAGCGCCATGATAGGCGCTAGCGCTCTGCCTGCACCGGTCGCTGTGCCAAACTTTTTCATTGCGTAGATTGCTGGGTTGTCGCTGCCTGCGAATACACTCGCGCCACCAGTATGGTCACCGTGGCTATGTGTATAAATTATCGCCTTAACGGGCTTGTCACTGTACTGCCGCAATGCATTGAAGGCGTTACTAGCACTTGTCGGTCCTCTTAACGTATCGACAATGATCACGCCATCAGTGCCAACAATCATCGAAGTGTTCGCACCATGAAACCCGACAGCAGTAAACACGTTTTCAGAAACCTGAACGACCTGTTGTTCGAATAGCTGGTTTTGATCGTTCAGCATTTGCAGCGCGAGTTTCGGATCTACTTGCGTGTCAGCGTTCGAATTGTTGGCGATCAACGCCAGCGCAATTAACAACCTGCTTGCACTTACATTCACAAACTCACTCCTCAATCCGTAGACGTTCCGCGAAGCAATGCGTCGACGGAAGCGTAGGTGGATACGGCATAGGGTACGCAGTAGGTCATCGGAATTTTCCAAAACAAGTCGCGGCCTGCTTCACCACTCAAGAGCAGATCACCCTGATTAATACTCACGAGGATCGTACCGACAATGAGCGACACTTTTAGACTGCGCTTGACGACCTCTTCGCTGCACGCCGTAGCTATCCAGCTACGATTCGAATCATTCGTCACTTGCAGGGTATTTCCCAA
Source organism: uncultured Woeseiaceae bacterium (assembly GCA_905480215.1). Taxonomy (GTDB): domain Bacteria; phylum Pseudomonadota; class Gammaproteobacteria; order Steroidobacterales; family Woeseiaceae; genus UBA1847. Next base: position 30,733 of record CAJQPL010000064.1, read on the forward strand.
GAGCAAGAAATAGCAGGATCGAGATTATCAGTAGCGCCACCGAAATCGACAGCATGACGGTGTACCCCTGGTATGCCTGGGCCACCGCGCCGAATAGCGGCGGCGCGATGCCCGCACCGACCGTAAAGAACGCGATGATGGCGCCGAAGATAGCGGGATAATGCGCTGCGCCGAAATACTTGCTGGTTAAGAACGCCAGTAAATCCAGTTCAGCGCCTGCGGCAAGGCCGATCATGACGCCGACTATCAGGCCTGTCGCAAACGTCAATTCGGCATTCACCAGCATTAGCAATGCGAGCGTCGGAAGGATAAAGAAACAGGCTGCAACACCTGGCGCCCAAAAGCGATCAACCAGGACGCCCACCAACACTCGACCGATTACAACGGTAAGTCCCATAACAGCCGCTATTTGTGCGATCGAGCTGCGCTCAAATCCCTGCTCGGTCATTATTCGTGGGAAATTGGATAACAACCCGGCTACTACGACTACGGTTATGAACAGCACAGCACCAAGAATCCAAAAGCGACCGGTTCGCATAGCTTGGGCACGCGTCATGCCCCAGTTCGCGGCTTTGTTGGTCTTTTCCTGACCAGCATCCGATGGCGTCGCCTCCGCTTTTTCTTTGAACAGGGCGAGAACGATCGGCACCGAGATAATAAGCGCGCCAATGCCGATGCCGCGATAGGCTGTTCGCCAACCGTGATTGGAAATCAGAAATTCGACAATAGGTGGCAATAAGAATGCGCCCAGGCCCGTTCCTGCCATCGTAATACCGATCGCCTTACCGCGGTGCTTTTGAAACCAGACATTGAGAACGCTCGTCCAGACAATCGGTAACGAGCCGGCCCCCATGATCGCCAGCAACGCCCAACTCAGGTACCAAAGCGTTAATGATCCAGTATTGAATGAAAGAAATACGTAGGCTAGCGAGTGGCCGACTAATCCGATAACACCAACTCGACGAAGCCCGACCTTTTCTGCGAAAGATCCAACCAGTGGCCCGGTCAGAAGTCCTAAACACATCAAGACGGTATAGCTTAAAAAGAATTGCGACGGGGCCCATCCAAACTCACTGGTAACCGGTCCAACGAAAAAACCCTGCGAATAGTTCGTCAGAGTAAAGATTCCACACATTGTGCCGATAGTCGCGGCAAACAGCGGCTTCCAACCGTTACTGAACTCATTCATTTTTCTACCCCTTTGTTGTCGGGCTATTCTAGTCGGACGACGGTTTGATGACGCGAATTTCTTCGCCTATTTCGATGACCATGAGGTCCTCACCCACCTCCAACGCGCCATCCCACGTCGTTCTAGTTTGCTCAATCAGCTCGGGAATCCCGGCGGGATCGTTATTCAGGTGTGTAAAGACGCCTAAACGTGTTTGAGTCTCCGTAAAGACTCTTCCAACATCGGGCGGCAGTGTGTGCAATGAAACGATGTCGTCGGCAACGTTTTTTGGAAACATTTCGCGAACAATCCGCACAATTGCTGGCGAAAATACTTCGTGAATAATTACATCAGCGCCGATGCTGTGCCGCACCAGGTTTTCTGAGTAAGTAGTGTCGCCCGATATGACAACGCTGCGTTCCCCAACATCAATTCGATAGCCGAACGCGGGTTTAATGTCAGCGTGATCGACATCGAACGAAGTAACTGTAGCGTCTCCGATCGTTACGCTCTTGCCGTTTTCCATCAGTACCCATTCGTAATCCAAAGCTTCTCGGGTCGCGATCTGGTGCTGCCTGTCGGCACGAAAAACGACATCTTGCTCGAAAGCCAGGCGAAGATGGTGCATGAACGTGTCGGCCGCTGCCGAGCCGTAGACATGCAAGTTTTCCGCACGGCCCTGAGTCCAGCCATTCATGTAAAGATCGGCGATCCCAACCGTGTGATCAGAATGCATATGCGTGAGAAACAGGTGACTTGCGCCGCGAAGGTAATTGGGCCCCAGGTTCCACAAGCGATGTGCGCAGCCTCTGCCACAATCAAATAGCAACTTTGTGTCGCCAGCTTCCACTAATACACTGGGACCTAATTGACGTGGATTTGGCGTCGGCAGACCGGTGCCAAGTAACGTCACGCGGATATCGTATTGCGCGACAGATTCCTCGTTCTTACTGGCGTCGGAACATCCGATCAGGCAGAAGTTGATTACGATTGCGGCAATGACTGCTGTCAGTCGATCAATCACGTCCGTACCATTACATCTGAATTGTTACCCATTTCCACTCCGTCATCGCTTCGATATCTTCGTCGGTACCCTCGCGGCCAAAACCACTGTCTTTAACTCCGCCAAAAGGGACCGTTGGTTCATCGTGCAAGATTGCACCGTTTACATGAACCATTCCAGACTCAACCTCATGCACGTAGCGCATCGCGTCCTTAAGATTCTGTGTGTAGATGCCCGCACTCAAACCAAAGTCCGAGTCGTTTGAGTACGTCAATGCCTCGTCGAGTGTGTCAAAAGGGTAGATCGATGTGACAGGTCCGAAGGTCTCTTGGTAATAGACGTCCATTTCGGGCGTCACGCCGGTCAAGACTGTTGGTTGGCATCGATTGCCTTCCCAATCCCCACCGGTAACGATTGTTGCACCCTTCTTTCTAGCGTCCTCAATGTGGCCCTTAACGCGCGCGCGCTGCCGCTCGCTTATTATCGGCCCGATGACGGTGCTCTCATCACGCAAATCGCCCATACCGAGGTTTCCGGCCACGGCAGCAAACTTTTTTACAAAGCCATCGAATATTTCGCGCTGTACGTAGATGCGACTAGCACCCATACAGACCTGACCTTGGTACATAAATATACTTTGGATGGCGCCTGGCATCGCTGCTGAGAGGTCTGCGTCAGCCATGATGACGAGTGGACTCTTGCCACCGAGTTCCAGCGTAGCTGGCTTGCCGAGTTGGCCGCACAACTCCTGGATGTGTTTTCCAACACGACAGGAGCCTGTGAACGTGACCATTTTCACCAGTGGGTGTGACGTCAACGCATCGCCAATCTCATAGCCGTCGCCTGACACGACATTGAATACGCCATCCGGAAGACCCGCTTCTTTGTAGAGTTCTGCGAGCCGGTACGCCAATACCGGAGCCTCTTCCGATGGCATCATGACGACGGTATTGCCAAGCGCGATCGGGTTACAACTCAGCCGCGATCCTTTAATGAGCGGAACATTGAATGGCGTGATCGCGGCAATCACGCCAATCGGCGAACGAATGCTCATGCTGAATTTGCCGGGTGCATCAGACGGAATCGTTTTGCCTGTCGCGCTTCGAGCCATCGATGCGGATGAGCGGAAAAACGTGATTGCCTTTTCGACTTCAAATCCGGCTTTCTTAATCGGTGAACCAATTTCGTCGACGAGGATATTGATGAAATCCTGCCGATCTCGTTCGAGGATTTCGGCTGCCTTACACATGATACGCTCGCGCTCTTTCGGCAAAGTATGTCGAAAGCTCTGAAACGCCTGATGAGCAGTCTCTACCGCCCGATTGATGTCAGTTACTGATCCTGCTGCTGCTTCCGCGAGCTTGGTATCTTCCAATGGATTGCAAACTGCAAAATAGCTGCCCGTTTCCGGCGGAACAGACTGACCGCCAATCCAATGATCATATCTTTCCTGTTGCATCTTTTGCTCCGTGAATTCGTTATACCAGCGCGCCTATTGATTGACAGCGCTATTGATTTAGCGCACCGCCATCAACGTTAATACTCTGTCCGGTGATGAAGTCACTATCTTCAGTAGCCAGGAACAATACGGTACCGATCAAGTCTTCCGGCAACATGCCGCGTTTTATGGCACGCATAGCAAGTGTTGGTGCTTTTATCGCGCTGAGCTGGTCGTGCTCGACGACGCCCTTGCTCTCAGTAAGCCCGACAATGATCGTATTCATATGAATATTGTCTTCAGCAAGCTCACGGCTAATCGCCCGAGTCTGCGCAATTATGGCGCCCTTGGATGACACGTAATGTGGAAACATCGGCGCCCCGCGAAGTGCTGTTCCAGACGAGATATTGATTATCTTACCACGCCCGTTCTTCTTCATACTGGGCAAGACGGCTTTCGTAGCCTGGAACGGCCCGCGTACATTCACGCGCATAACCGCATCCCATTCGTCGTTGGAAATTTTTGTGAATGGCTTAAGTGTCAGATCCGCAAATATTGACGCGTTATTTATGAGCACTTCGATCGGACCAAAAGACGATTCAGCCGCATCGACCATCGACTGCAGAGACTCATCGGAAGTGACGTCCGTATTAAGCCCGATCGCCTCACCTCCAGCAGTCTTTATCGCTTCGACAGCCTCGTCAGTATCTTGAATATCCGTAACGACAACTTTCGCCCCCTCCGCTGCCAAGGATTCCGCATAGGTGCGACCAAGGCCTTGGGCCGCCCCGGTTACTACCACTACTTTTCCGTTCATTCGTGCCATTGGATTCCTCAATTAATGCCGATTATTCGTTTAACATCCGGCCAACTTTTCGAGCCGAACGTCATAAGATCGTTGGTCAAACCCTCAGGACACCAATCCAGAATTGCGGACTGGAATGTCGGTACTTCCTGGATTCGCGCCCACCATTCGGCTAAGTACGGTAGCCGGTCTTCCCACCAGCCACTCATTCCCATCATCGCAACGCGATTGACATAGGGAGTCAACGAGACATCAGCTAAACCGAACTCATCGCCAACAAGCCATTTGGATTTCTGCAACTCCTGATCCATTTGCTGCAAATACTTGTCGTACAGCTGAATTTTTTCCTCAACACCTGGCGCTTCAAACCCATACTTGACTATTTGCTTCTTGAAGCCTGCCCAGTCCGTGGTCACTGAGTGACCCGGCGTACTCGCCAGAAAATCCTCAAGCTCTTGTTCGCTTAAGTTCTTCCGCACAATATGCCGATGAGCGCAAGCAAACGTTAAGGTGCCGCAAGCCGGATGCAGCAGCTCATCAAGCGCCTTTGTCCAGTATCGTGTTTTCACGTATTCGAGTGGATTTTTCGGAGTCAACTGAATCTCGGGAAAGGCGAGATCGAGATACTCCATGATGACCGTCGATTCGTTAACGATATTGCCGTCATGTACCAAGCTCGGCACTACGGATTTTGGATTGATCTTTATATATTCAGGATCAAACTGATCGCCTTTAAGAATATCAATATAGTGCGTTTCAAAATCCAGATTCTTGATAATCATCGCCCATCTGACTTTGGCGGCGCATACGGAAGACCCGTGATGGTATAGCTCTAGCATTTGAATTCTCGTTAAGTCGACTTGCTATTCAGTGGCCCCATCGCTTTGGGCCACCAGTCAAGCACAGCGGTCTTATAGCTCGGACGCACTTCGATTCGCTTCGCCCAGGCAGCAACATTGTTCAGACCCTCAAAGGAATAGCCGGCAAGAACATCCATCGTAAAGTACAAGGGAACCCATGCGATGTCCGCCAACGAGATATGATCACCGATCAACCAGTCGCGTTCTGCCAGAGCCTTGTCCAGGTCGGCGAAACTCTCGTCAAGCGTTGTTTTGGCTGCATCCAGTTCCTCTTGTGTAAAGCTGTCATTTCGGCTCTTACGGTGAAAATCAAGCAGTGATTCGTTTTTCTGTAAGTTCTCGTAACGTTCGTTTTCCTCATCTGAACGAACCATATGGCCGCGAATCCGCTTTTCATAGATATGCGTTTTAACTGCCTTCAGGTGAATGCCTGTCGCTCGTCGCATCCACTTATCCATCGCCTCACGTTCGGGTCCCTCTGGCGGTCGTAACGCTGGCTCGGGAAACGTTATGTCGAGGTATTCAATGATGTCATCGGACTCGATGATGACTTTTCCATCGTGCACCAGAGTCGGCACCAAACCGTTTGGGTTAATGCCAAAATATTCCGGCGTAATGTTTTCTTTTTGCAGAATATTCACATGGTGGCTGGTCCAGGGAAGCCCCTTTTCCTCGAGCGCAATTCGAACTCGCTGGGAACAATTCGAGACGCCTGCGTGGTACAGGTGCAGGCCCTCGAATTCGAGTACGGATTCATTTGTCGGCGTTATTTCACCCATCCCTGCTATCTCCCGGCATCCCTTGCCTAAAACCTCAACCCGAGCTTCAATGTAATTAGCCTCGGTGGCGACATTGCAGCAATCGTGTTGGGGCCAGACGGAGCCGTCCAAGCGTTGATTTTCTCGTTGGTCAGGTTCCTTGCGATCAAAGAAACCGTGACATTTTCGCTAGGTGAGACCACTTGGAAGGATGCTCCGTAAGTCTGGTGAGCTTCCGAAAGGGCAAAATCGAAAAGCCCTACGTCCGTGTACTGGTCATCGGTATGCATCAAATCGAAGCGAGCGCCAAAATCCCAACCGTTTATTGCGCCACTTGAGAAATAGTCTAAGTAAGCCGACGCCTTATTCTCGGGTGCGTACTGCAACGTCTGACCGCTAAGATCACAATCGCCATTGACGTTCACAAACTGCGCTCCGCAACTTCCCGCGCCGATGTATTCGTCGTAGGTCGCATCGGTGTAGGCGTAGTTAAGCCCGAACGTCCAGTTTTCACTCAGTGCCCAATCAGACTCCAGCTCCAGACCACTACTTGTGCTGTCCGCCGCATTACCCACCTTAAACTCAATCGTGCCTGGCACTTGCGTTGCCAACTGCAGCCCTTCAATGTCCATGTTGAACAAGACCACGCTCAGGTTCATAGCGCCATCAAGAAAGCTACCTTTCATCCCTAATTCAATGCCATCGATGATTTCTGCATCGTATGTTATGTCGCCAAATTGCGAATCCACCCGATCACTAAAGCCACCGGTTTTATGTCCTCTGGAATAGCTTGCAAAAACGTTGACGTCGTCGTTTACATCAAACTGAAAAGTGACTGATGGTGTGAACTCGTCCTCATCTCGACTTTCACTCCGAGGATTGATGGCGTAGTTCCTTGGATCGGCATCGGATCCATAGGCAGTACTATAGTCCTCAAACCTAAAGTCCTTGGTTTCAGTGGACCAACGCCCGCCGAATATTCCAGTAACTCGATCGCTGAGATGCCAACGCAACTGACCAAATACCGCGAAGGTTTCGGTTTTCTGACCCCAGGGATCATGGCCGCGGAAAAGTACTGGTGGTCCCAGACCTACAAGGTTGATGTCAGAGAACTGGTTTCGATCAATTTCGCTGTCTTCGTAGTACAGACCAACTATGTAGTCGAACGTATCACCTTCTTCAGAGGTAAAGCGCAGTTCGCTGCTAAATCCATCGTAGTCTTCGTTGCGGAAAGCCCTGAAAAGGTTCGCACCGCCGCCTTCGAAACCGTGAAATCTGTGTTGATATGAGTATTCCTGCATCGCAGCAATAAACTTAATGCTGCCGGCATCCATTTCATGATCCACGTCGAAGGTTACGTTGGTTGTGTCCATATCACGACCAGGACAGTACGAGCCAATATCAACACTACCCGCGCCTGGCGTTGAGACGACGTCGCTACAGGTGTAATGAACCACCCAGTCGAGCCCGGAAGTATATTGGTCCGGATTCGGCGCGCCTGAATTGGCTACGAAACTCTGCCAAACAAACAATGGCGGACCACCCAGACCATTCAATTCAGCTACATCAGAGCCATCTTCCGTATAGTCCATATACTGGACCTTCAAGCCGGCAGTCGTCGAATCACTGATATCAAAGCTGAGCTTTCCCTGAATGCCAATGTCTTCGCGATCGGCGCCATCAGGACCATCCCCCAGATTGTGATAAAAGCCTTCTTTGTCCTTGTACAAAAAGGCAACCCGAGCTGAAACGTTGTCAGACAAACCACCGTTTATGAAACCGTTGATCTCTGCAACACCGCCCGTCGTTTCATAAGTGCCGTACGAAACATTGACGCCTGCGTCAAAGTCCTGGGTCGCTTCATTGGTACGAATGATCAATGCCCCGGCAGCCGTGTTTTTACCAAACAGAGTGCCCTGAGGACCTCGAAGTACTTCAACTGATGCCACATCCATAAATGGATGCAAGTTAATCGCCGATCGACTAATGTAAACGTCATCGATAAAACGACCGACTGACTGCTCAATGGAGTGTGTTAGTCCGCCGCCGAGTCCGCGGATGTAAAGGTTTGGAATAACCGCAGAGCTGTTGATTTCGAAATTGGGTACGACAAGAGATAGATCTTCCATGTCGGTAATACCAATTTTGTCCATCGTCAACGCATCAACGGCGGAAACAGATACAGGTACGTCCTGAATGCTCTCTGCGCGCTTGGTCGCGGTTACGATCACTTCGTCCAAAACAGCCTGAGCACTGGCTCCGCCGCTAAACAAGGCAATTGCACAGAACAGGATTCCGCGCCTAACGTCTTTAATTCTCACGATTTGACCCCCTGATTGATCCCGCTTTTTGTGGCGGTAAATTGTTCAAAATACTCTCGCCCGATTCGCAATCGGGCGCAGCGTATTACTTTGGATCCACTATAGTCGACAGCGATCTGGTTGATAATCGCCAAAAAATGATTCTATTTGTTCGCGAAACGAGAACAATCGAGTGCTGAGCTGCAATTGACCGCTACTCCTGCCGAGTTGAATTGGTACGCTTACTGTTGGCTGGCTGCTTGTGAATGCAACTCGAGCAAGTGCGGAATTGATTCTGGATCCCGGCGCCCCAATCCGCATTCCGTCGCAACGCCAAAACCAGAGATCGACGCGGAGGCAGCTGCAGTTCGCTTCAAAGCCCCTTCAAGGCCATCGGTGTAGTGGAGCAAGCCAAGAAATAAACGGGTTTCGTCTTTTAGTTTTAGATCGCTCAGAGGTTGAAAATACTTTTTATCATCACGATCGCGCGGCACGGGCATATGAATCCATTGTATTGAACGAGTAACACCCTCTGAAATCCTGTTTGCGAGGTCCGTCATAAGTCTCGTATCAAGTGGCTCGAAAAAGTGTTTGTGCCCCATATCGCCGTAGCAGAGATGATATCCAACCTCGGCAGGCTCTGGCACCGCATCTGCCAACGAACACAGTTCTTCGGGGATCGCGGTATGCCACGACGCAACGTTTTCATCATCCTGCCGATTTTCCAGCATGATGATTTCTATGCAAACGTCCCATTGAATCGCCAGCTCTTCGACAGGGATCTCTTGAGTGAGAATCTGTAGTTCATTAAGCATCGCTTTTTTGTATTGCTTGTAAAGAACAGCTGATTCGCTATGGCCCTTCGGTGAGAAAAAAGTATTAATGGGTGCTAAAGGCGTAGGCAGTGAGACCTGAAAACGGCAATTCGCATGAATCTCACCGCCCTCTTTTAGCGCCCTGAATTTCTTATAGGACTCAATTGCGGAGTCCGCGTATCCCAGGCGTGGAAATTTCAGACTACCAACATTGATATTTTCTTTAACCTGCAACTGCCGCTGGTGCATATCGAAGCCGCCCTCGGAATTTGCGATAAACGATTCAATTTCTTCGGTGAGTTTCTGACGCGTTACTTTTCCACCGACAACCTCGAATTCCTGCATTTTCGACATCAAGATGTATTGGTACATGATCCATTCCAGTCGATTGCCGGTCTCACCATCAGGAATTCTTGGAATGCGATCGCCCAAAATTGAACTGGCTGTGCGAAATACGTCCTCGGCGTTTTCCAGCGGTACACTGCCCACCAGATGTACCTGGCGTGTGTTTTCGGTCGAGTTATTCATGGTTTCCTATGTCCTTTTTCTTAAGGAAGTATCAACGGCCCATCACTGATGATGACGTTATTCTCCGCGGCATACGCGTTCCACGCTGCCAGCATTTGCGCCAATTTCTCTGGCTCTTCAAGAGAGAGATCCCGTGTTTCTCCAGGGTCGACACTCAAGTCATAAAGCTGCCACCGATCTTCGCCGAATGGAGCTTCCGCGTAGAGGATCTTCCAGTCGCCCACACGCACACCTCGCCGCTTGAACAGCTCCCACCCGAACACTTCCGTCTCGCTATGAATTGCGGACTGCAGACCAGCAAGCTGCGTCAGAAAGGACTTCCCGGTTTGCGGCAATATCTTGCGACCGTCGTAGCTTCCGTCGGGATAGTGGGTGCCCGCAATATCCAGAAGAGTGGGAGCGACGTCTCGTACCGTAAGCAGCTCATGACTGACCGATCCTCGATGTTCAACGCCAGGACCGCTGACGATAAAGGGCACACGAATACCGCCCTCTGCCATGTGGCGCTTGAAGAGATAAAACGGTGCACTACCCGCCGAAGCCCACCCTGGCCCGTAAAACATCATCGACCCATCGCGCCCGAGGTTGTCGAGGCTATTGTCGGCGGCGTTGAAGCGTTGCATCAACGGTTCGCTCTGCCAACCGTAAAAACCAGCCGCCCCATTGTCGGACATGAATATGATTAGTGTATTTTCAAATTGGCCTGAGTCTTGTAAATGGGCAAGCAACCGGCCGATATTGTCGTCCATGTTGTCGACGGCGCCCGCGTACACTTCCATGCGTCGCGCATGAGTGCGCTGCTCCTCATTAGTCAGTTGATCCCACGGCGTCACCGTCGGTGCACGGTGCGCGGGCGATACAGTTTCGCTGATGATGCCAAGGCGTTGCAGTTCGCGCAGACGGCGCTGGCGAATCACATCGTAACCTTCATCGTATCGTCCCTGGTACAAGTTTATGTGCGATTCGGGTGCCTGCACCGGGATGTGTGGAGCCGCGAACGCGAGGTACGCGAAGAAAGGTGCGTCGTTTTCTATTCCTGTTTCAAGATACTCAATGAGCTTGTCGGTATAGAAATTACTGGAAAAGAAATCATCGGCAACCGGCATACCGGTGCGATCCACACCGTCCTCGAAATAGAAGCCTTTCGCGCCGGGACGCACGCCATCCAAATTGAAATGACCTCCCGGCGGCGAGCCCTTTGTTTGCACGAAATAACGATCGAAGCCTCGGGCCGCCGGCAGGGTCTTGGGTGTTTCGCCCAAGTGCCATTTGCCGGTCATGTACGTTTCGTATCCTGAATCCTGCAATAACTTCGCGACCGATACGGTGCGATGATTGAGGTACCCCTCGTAACCCGGTTGGCCTTCCTGATTGGGTCCCAAGGCCAAAAGCATTGCCCCCAGTCCCGCGAGGTGATTGTCGACTCCGGAAAACAGCATTGCGCGTGTCGGAGAACAGTTGGAATGCGCGTAGAAGCTGGTATAGCGAATCCCGGTCTCGGCGATGCTATCGATAGCCGGTGTGTCGATCTCGCTGCCATACGCACCCAACTCTGAGTAGCCGAGATCATCGGCAACGATCAGTAGAATATTGGGACGTGGCTGCGTTGCTGGTGGATCGCCATACCGATTCGACAGTGGCGTTTCCGAGGGCGAACAGGCAAAAAGACATAACGCCGTGAGTTGCAGGAAAAACAATCTCACGGCGTACTTCAGAACGATAGCCACCATCTTTTCCTTAGAAGTTGTAGCGACCTTGTAGAGCGAACTGACGTCCAGGCGCGGTGAAGAAGAAGCTCGCTGCCGACGGTGTGCGGGTCGGATCGATAGTACGCGGCTCTCTCGTATCATTAGCGAAGTTACCGGTTATCTCATCGTTAAGATTGAGACCAACCAATGCAATGCGCCATCGGCCGTCCTCTCCTTCAACAAACAAACTAGCATCAACTTTGCCGTATGCAGGTTGGACATCCGTTACCGGATGGTTTTTGGATCCGATGAATTGGTCGTCCCGCCAGGAATAGGCCGCACGCCAGCCCCAGTTGAGACCACTCGACAACGGGTATTCGCCATCAACCGCCAGGTTGTATTGCGTCTCTGGCGAGTACTGCACGTCGGTGCCAGACAAATCCTGAACACCACCAACGCATCCCTCCCCAGCTGCTGCCTGGCCTGGATAACACGACGCACCTTCATAATTGTCATAAGTTGCATCGAGGAGTGCCAGTGCCGCGGTGACCCGATGGTTCTCATTGAGCAGCCAGATAATATCGGCCTCCAGCCCCTTCGAAGTGACGGCAGCTGCATTGACGATGTTTTGCGACGTAAGTTGAGGATCGAATGCGGAAACCTGCAGATCTTCTATCTCGGTTTGGAAGATTGCCCAGTTCAGTTGCAACCGGCGGTCGAGCAGCGTGTGCTTGCCGCCGATCTCGTAACTTGTAGCGCTTTCGGCATCGAACTCAACCTGATCCGCAGTCAATGCACCTCCGCCTACCGGCCACAGTTGATATCCGCCACCCTTGAAGCCTTCCGCATAGCTCAAATAATACATGTGCTCGTCAGCCGGCTTCCAGGTCAGTACGGCATTTGGCGAAAAGTCATCTTCGTTTCGTGAAAACGACCCGGAATTCGAACCTGCCAAAAGTGGTCCAAAGCAGACCACCGGTCGGCCATTAATTGAACCACCCAGACTCGGGCAATTGCCTCCACCCATAAAGTCAGTTGTCGGAATAGGCGTACCAGATCCTTGCCTGATGCCGACAAGATCTGAGAGAAACTTCCGACCAACAGCGTCCTTGTCTTCCTCTGTATAACGACCGCCAACGCCGATAGTCCATTCCTCGTTGAGATGAAAATCAACCTGTGCGAACACCGAGATCGTGGAGGAATCCTGGACTGATTCGTAGTTTCGCTGTAATCCCGTGTAGGTAGGCAACGATGCATCGGCACAGCTGCTGCCCCGGCCACCACAGAATTGAATATTCTGATTAGACGTCACTTCGTTTTCATTGAAATACACGCCACCAATGAAATCGACGTTGTCACTAAGTGACCCAAGGACACGAAGTTCCTGGGAAATCTGATTAAAATCATCCTCAATGTTGACCAACTGTGCATCGGAATTGAGATTGAAATCGGCAGTGGAGAAGTCGTCACCTTCATACTCGGTAAAGTTGGTGAGAGACGTCAGAGTCCAGTTGTCATTTAGCTCCCAGTTGAGCGTCAAGCCCGCCAGAGAATAGGTCGTCGCTGTGAACTCATCAAATGGTCCACCGGCCCATGAACTATCCTGCCATTTGACGTTGTTGGTAACGCAATCATCGATGGGTGGCGCGTCGATACAGTTACCGTTTAGTTCCCGGGCGCGACCACCGCGATCAATGTCGCCGGCCTGCAGCAGCAAAGTGGCGTCCACGGTATCCGACATATCCCATTGAAAAACGCCGCGTACGGTCCAGCTATCCTTTGCACCACCGTCCTCGCTGCCAGTAATACCATCAACCATATAGCCGTCTTTGTCCTCCACGCGCCCCGAAAATCTGGCGCGGAAATTGTCACTGAATGGCACGTCGACAGCACCCTCCACGGAAAAACCCTCCGCTGCCTCAAAGTCATAGGTGGTGGCAACATATCCGCCGACTTCATTTCCTGGCTTACGAGAGACGATGTTGATAGCGCCCGCCGTATTGTTTTTGCCGATCAGTGTGTTTTGCGGACCTTTAAGAATCTCAATGCGTTCCAGGTCCAGGAACATGGTTTGACCAAAACGACTACGGCCAAAATAGAAGCCATCGACGTTAAAACCTACGGCCTGTTCGAAGCCGACGTTGGTGCCGTTGGTGCTGATACCGCGCACCGCGAAACGATCTGAAGACGTGAATGCTTCGCCGAAACTTAAGTTTGGCAACTGCTCTGCCAGTCCGCTGATGTCAGACAGGTTGCTCTCTTGAATCATGTCGCCTGTCATCGCTGTGATAGCTATTGGGACATCATTCAGCCCCTCCTCACGTTTACGCGCTGTAACCGTCACCTCGTCGAGGACTGCCCGCGATCCGGCTTCTTCCTGCGAATTGGCGGACACAGGTATCACCAATAAAAGTGAAATGGCTATTGTGCAAATGACGAAGTCTGAAACTCTTTGATGGATCACAAGCTGGTCCCCCCAGTCGAGACCGCCAGGCGGCGGTTAGTAGTTCAAGGCGTCTTCTCTCGATAACAGGACGAGCGACACCTCGCTATTGCGGGGCACTATAGTCGACTGCGATTCGGCTGATAATCGCCAAAAAAGGATTCTATTGGTTCGCGAAACACGAACGATTAGGCACCGAGCCTCTAATTTCTAGCTGCCAGGCTTGCCGGATCGGCCCAATAAGCTCGCGTATTCCGGGTGTTTCACAAGCAAGCGCTGCTCCCACGGCGGGAAGTTCCCGTACTTGTTGCGTAAGAAATTCATGAAAATACGAACCTTCATTGGCACGAAGGATGATTTTCGATAGTAGGCACATATCGCCGCACTGCTAACTGCATAGTTAGTCAGAACGGGAACCAACTGCCCGGAAATCAGCTCATTCTCAATGAAAAAGACCGGCATCATTGCCATACTTTTGTGCTGCATGATTTCTGCGTGCAGCATATAGATTGTATTCGTTCTCACAACAGGCTTGATGATTACTGTTTCAGGCTTTCCTTCGCGTTCAAAACGGAGCGTGCAATCAGGTTCAACATGATCATTGTGTGCCAAACAATGATTTTTCAAATCTTCGAGTTGCTCAGGGCGTCCATAATGCTCAAGGTATTCAGGTGTTGCTACGATCACGCGACGCGCCGGAAAAAGCTCGGTTTTTTGCAGCGTACCCGGAGGAATTGAGGTCGGTTGCACACTGACATCGTAACCTTCCTGAACCGGGTCGCAGAATCGATCGTGTTGTCGTAGCTCGATCTGCAATTCCGGATGTTGCGTACGAAACTCACACAGGTCCTTTGCAAGGAAAGCCGCAATAACGGACGAATTGCAACTAACACGGAACGTGCCGCTTAATGCCCACTCAGTCGAATGGACAGCTGCCTTTGCTTGTTCAATCTCTGCGAGCACATGAACGCATCGCTCGTAATATTCCGTTCCGGCGTCAGTGACCGTCAGGCGTCGCGTCGAGCGTTGCAATAGCTGTAATTCGAGGTGCTCCTCAAGCTGATTGACGCGTTTGGCGATCACAGATTTGACCGTGTCCGTTTGCCGGGCCGCCTCAGCGAAACTTCCCGCTTCGACGACTTTGACAAAGGTCCTCATGCATTCCAGTTCATTCATTGATCGTATTTTTCGAACTATTAAGGTCAGATTTTCAATATTAACACCAAATCTTAGAACAATGAAAGCATCTGATTGCAGCTAGAGGTTGTCGAAACTATGCTCACATGAAGCCGTCGTCACCTGGGATAGGCGAAGTTAGTCGAATTCCGTCCTCCAGGTCATCGCTTCCGGAAATTCAAGGCCCGCTTTTTCCTTAGCCGCCATTTGCCGCTTGAGCGCTGCTTGAAAACTGGGTCGCTCCCGCACCCTGCGGATATGTGATCGAATAGCCGGATAGTCGTTCATAGGCAGCAAGTCCGTACTGGCCGCGGTCGTAATACACCAGTTGATATACACATCCACAATCGACCAGGTATCTCCGTACCACCAACGATCGCCGGCGACTCGCTCCTCAACAATATTCAGCATGTGAGTTGTCTCTTCGATCCCCTTTTCCTGCACCCCCGACACATCCCCACCGGTATAACGCATGGGCATACGAACTTGGCGAATTGCCGTGTGCATTGTGGCCGTGCACCAGACCAGATCTGAATGAATGGTCGCCCGCTCCAGCGGCGTTTTCGCTTCCGGGAATAGAATGTTTGGTCTGACCGAATCGATGTAGAGAAGAATTGAAACGTTCTCTATGATTACTTCCCCATCGACGACTAGCGCCGGCACCTTTCCAAAGGGGTGAACCTTTCGATACGCCGGTTCATTTTGCTCACCGGTCATAATGTTGACTACTCGATCTTCGAATTCAAGACCAACTTCGATCATCGCATTTACAGCCACCGACGAGCATGCACGCAACGGAAATTGATACAGGGTGTAGTTTGGCATTGTGTATCCCTTTTGTTAGTTCTGAACTTTCGACTCTCGCCAGACAACAAAAACGCTGGACAAGATCACTACGGCCGCGCCGAGAAAAACCGCGTCGACCGGCCAGTCATTGAACACCAACCAGCCAAATATTTTGGTCTCTGCTCGATCGATGTTGACGACACCTCAATGCACATTCATATCGAGGTCTGTCCGTCGTCAAACAAATGGAACAGACGTAGCGATTAGCTAATGGAGAGTTTTGTTCCTTGTTGTCATGTTACGCGGCGTACCGTTGGTAGTGCAAACGACGTTTCGCGATGGTCCTTTCTTTGATCCTTTCTCGTTTCGCCAGTATTGATTGTCCGCGACCGAAGTAGACATCAGCTGGCGTCAGGTTGTTCAGGCTTTCGTGGTATCGGTGGTGATTGTAATGTTCGACGAA
>CAJQPL010000065.1 GCA_905480215.1 uncultured Woeseiaceae bacterium
GACATGGGCGCCATTGAGGTGTTTAGCCCGGATTACCGAATGGGCCCCGAGTTCACTCACCCGGCCGGTATCGAAGACGTAGTCGCTGTGTATAGAGAATTGTTAAAGACCTACAAGCCGCAGAACATTGGCATTTACGGATGCTCAGCGGGAGCTATGTTGACGGCCCAAACCATCTCCTACATTCATGCAAACAAAATTCCTATGCCTGGCGCAATCGGCCTGTTTTGCGCCGCCGCTCCGATGATGGCGGATGGAGCCCCCGGCTCATTCAAGTCGAACGGCGGCGAGAGCGCCTACGTCAGTGCCGGCTTGAGCGGGCACAATCGAGCCGCTCGCGACGATAAACCTCGGTCACCGAGCCACTATTTCCCAGACGTTGCACAAGACGACCCGATCGTGGCACCCGGCGATCACGATGACGTGCTCTCCGTATTTCCACCTACACTGCTGATCAGTGGCACGCGCGATTTCCTTCTTAGCGATGTGCTCGCGACTCACGCCAAGCTGTCAAAACTCGGTGTCGAAGCAGAGTTGCACGTCATCGAAGCAATGGGGCATGCCACTTTCGCCTTTAACCCTCGCGATCCAATGTCCGACGACGTGCACAATACGATTGTGCGGTTTTTCGACAAGCATCTCGGCAAATAGGTGAGCGTTTTGCGGGGCTGTATTCGTTTCGCTTATTTCCAATCTCCTTTATGATACAAGCCATTGGTCTATGAGTGGTTAGACGATTTTCATTCATAGACGCGATTAAATTAAAAGAAAAGTAGGTTGGGGAGTTTCATCGACGAGCCACGACTCATCGCCGCTGCCATAGCTGGAATGGCGAACACTCTCTGCGTAATCGCCGTATTGGTCGGGTTGGGGGCCATGTTTAGGCAGATGCTCGAGGCCTCAGGCGGCGCGGACTCGTTGGCGCGTGCACTCGTTGCCAGATTTGGTGAAAAGAATGCGCCATGGTCCTTGGCTCTAACCGGATTTCTGGTAGCCATTCCCGTCTTCTTCGACATTGGGTTTATCATTCTCGTGCCGATCGTTTACGGATTGATCGTGCGGACTGGCAGCTCGATAATTTCCTACGGCCTGCCGTTATTGATCGGTTTGGCAACAGCGAGTTTAGTCGCTTCGATCGCCGGCGATGCTGAACTCAGCCAGCCCAAGCTTGCCTTGATGGTTGTGGCCATCATCGCCGGAGCTTCAATCGCTTCCCATGTTAATGACTCTGGATTCTGGCTGGTCAATCGTTACCTCGGTTTGACTGTGCCACAAACTCTCAGGACATGGACCGTGGCAACCACGTTGCTTTCGCTAATAGGCCTCGTGATGACGATGCTTATCGGCATGTTCGTAACCTGAGACGCCATGGTCATCATCCTTATTGGTGTAAGCGGTTGCGGCAAGACAACTATCGGCATCGAGTTGTCCGAGAAGGTCGGCTGCTTGTTCTGGGATGGCGACGATTTTCATTCTGAAGCCAACATCAGGAAAATGAGCGGCGGTGTTCCACTCACTGAAGCAGACCGGACGCCTTGGCTTAACACCTTACGGCGCAAAATTGAGCAATGCCTGGATAGTGGTGAAGACCTGGTACTCGCGTGTTCAGCACTCAGCCGACAAAGCCGCGATGTACTGCGAGGAAACAACAAAGATGTACGATTCGTGTATTTGCAGGGGAGCAAAGAACTGATCGGACAGCGTCTGAAAGACCGCAAGGGACACTTCATGCGTTCCGACATGTTGGACAGTCAATTCGATGTTCTTCAGGAGCCAGATGCAGCGATAGTTGTCTGTATCACTCAAAGTCCGCAGGAAATCGTTGCCCAAATAAGCGGCGAGCTGCGGCTCGCCCTTTGACTGACTGCTTCTGGCCGAAAGCAGACCCTAGTAATCGTCCAACATCCTTTAGTTGAACGTCCGCTATTGGTGAAAGCAGACGTTCAGCCGCACGGCGCTCGCCATCCTGCCGCTTTCGCTTCGCCCTCAGTGCAGAACCAACGCTCGCCGCTCGACTCATTGATTGTTGTCGCCCCATATGACGGCGAAAAGTGAGTAGCTGACTTACGGTAGATGTCGTTTTCCCCTCAAGAGTTTTACAAAAGTTTTACTCAGAAAATAAAAAAGAGGTTACGAGAACCGTAACCCCTTGTTTTGTTTGGTACTCCCTAGGGGATTCGAACCCCTGTTACCGCCGTGAGAGGGCAGCGTCCTGAACCGCTAGACGAAGGGAGCAGAGTGATACCCGGACTGTGCCGGGGCTGCTATTATACGGGCGCAATTTCTCATCTCAAGCGATAAATCATTTGAATAATACCGGGAAACCCGGGTCCCCAGTTCCGCAGGTCATTCCTCGTCCCGAACATAACGTTTCGCGGAAAGAGATATCGAGCGCTGCGCTGAAGGTTCTCTATCGATTACACAAGTCAGGCTATCAGGCATTTCTGGTTGGCGGTGGTGTGCGTGACGCCATTCTGGAGCTACACCCCAAGGATTTCGATATCGGAACCAACGCGACCCCGGATGAGGTGCGCTCGCTATTTAGTAACTGCCGACTGATTGGTCGGCGTTTTCGACTCGCACACGTGCGTTTCGGTCGTGAGGTCATCGAGGTGGCCACCTTCCGAGCAGCGGCGAACCATGAAGACGACGATTCGGCCCTCGATACCGAGGGTCGTATTCTGCGCGATAACGTCTATGGGTCGATTGACGAAGACGTATGGCGGCGTGATTTCACCTGCAATGCGCTCTATTACAACATCGCGGATTTTAGTATCTGGGACTACACTGGCGGGTTCGAGGACGTCAAGCAAAAAAGGTTGGTCGTGATAGGGGATCCATTGCAGCGCTTGCGTGAAGACCCGGTGCGAATGCTGCGAGCCGTGCGCTTTGCTGGAAAACTTGGCTTTAGCATCGACCAGACTGTCGTTGCTGCAATGCGCGACTGCAGGGGTCTGTTGGCGAATGTGCCCGCGGCGCGATTGTTTGATGAGTTCTTGAAATTATTCCAGTCTGGTTTTGCCGAACCGACATTTGAGCTGCTTCGAGAGCACAATTTATTCGGCGAACTATTTCCGGCTACCGAGGAGGAGCTCAGACTCGATGATAATTTTGTTGCTTTCGTTCGCGCGGCATTACGAAATTCTGATAAGCGCGTTGCGGACGGCCAATCGGTAACGCCGATGTTCTTGCTGGGTGTCTTTTTCTGGGTGCCGGTTAAAAAACTCGCCGAGAAAATGCGTGAAGAAGAGAAGATGTCTGAATCGCAATCGATAAACCTCGCATCTTACGAAGTTGTTGCCGGGCAACAACGCCGAATCTCAATACCAAAGCGCTTCACCGTGCCAATGCGCGAGATGCTGTCATTGCAACCGCGGTTTACGACCACGCGCGGCAAACGCGGGCTGAACTTATTGGAGCATCGACGTTTTCGCGCGGCTTATGATTTCATGTTGCTGCGCGCGGCTGTCGGCTGGGGCGATCCAGAGCTCGCAAAATTTTGGACTGATGTACAGACTCAATCGGCAGAAGAGCGAGCGAGCAGTTTTGAAATGCAGTCATCACCGGGCAAGAAGCGTCCGCGACGTCGGCGGCGACGAAAACCCAAGTCAGAGTCGTGACGAGCAATATTGTGGCGCCAAAGGGCGCCCACTGGTATCCGGCTTACATCGGTCTTGGTAGCAACCTCAACAGTCCAGATCGGCAGCTGGCTGATGCCTTCGAGCTGTTGGCGGGCATTCCAGATACTCAACTGATTTCCCAATCGAGTCTTTATCGCTCAGCGCCATTCGGTGGCATAGAGCAACCCGACTTCGTCAATGCAGTGGCTGCACTTCTGACCCGCCTCGAGCCAATGCCATTGCTGCGTGAATTGCAGCGCATAGAGTCTGATCGCGGCCGCGTACGCAGCGATTTGCATTGGGGGCCACGCACGTTGGATCTGGATTTACTGGTGTATTCTGACGTGCAGATGAACGCGTCTGACCTCATTATTCCGCATCCGGGCATTGCGGAGCGAAATTTTGTATTGTTGCCCCTTAGGGAGGTCGCTCCAGGTATCAGTATTCCTGGGCTTGGCCTGGTTTCGAAACTGCACGTAAATTTGACCACGCCGAAAATTTCTCGGATTGAATAAAGGAAAACAGTGACCGTCAGCCACCTCAAGGCATCTTCCAGCGCACCGCGTTATATCGCGATCGAAGGTCCTATTGGTGTTGGCAAGACAGCGCTTGCGCAGCGACTTGCGGATAGTTTGTCTGCTGATCTGGTGTTAGAAGAATTAGACGAAAATCCATTTCTCGAGCGCTTTTATCGTGATGGCCGATCTGCGGCATTGCCAGCGCAGATGTTTTTTCTGTTTTCCCGCGCACGGCAGATCGAAAAAATGCGCCAGCCGGATTTGTTTTCAAGCGTTCGCATTTCAGACTATTTATTCACTCGCGACCGTTTGTTTGCTGAATTGAACCTCGACGCCGATGAACTCAACTTGTATGACCAGATTGCAGAAAACCTTTCGGTCGATGCGCCGGTTCCCGACCTGGTTATTTACCTGCAAGCGTCAGTAGACTCGATCATGCAGCGCCTGTCGCGCCGTGATGCGAACTATGATCGATATGTCGAACGCGGTTATGTTGAACAATTGACCGATGCCTATTCCCGATTCTTTCACAACTACGATGATGGTCCCTTATTGATTGTCAACGCGTCTCAGATCGACCCGGTTAAAAACGATGCCGACTACCAGCAGCTATTTCAGCAAATCGAACGCACTACGGGCGGTCGCCATTTCTTTAATCCAGTATCGGCTGCGATTGGCTGATATTCTAAAGGCCTATGTATACACAACTTGAACAGCGCGGCATGTTGGAGCCGCCAGTGAACGTGTCGACGCTGCGTGCAATGAAGCAGAACGGCGAGCCGATCGCATGTATGACGGCCTACGATGCAAGCTTTGCAGCCTTGGTTGACGCAGCTGGAACCGATCTGGTACTTGTCGGTGATTCGCTTGGCATGGTGATTCAAGGACACGACACCACGGTTCCGGTGACCGTGGACGATATTATTTATCATTCGCGGACCGTCGCGCGGGGAATTCGCCGTGCATTTCTTGTCGCAGACATGCCATTTATGAGTTTCACCAAACCGGCCATCGCGTTGGATAATTCCATTCGCCTGATGCAGGAAGGCGGCGCAATGATGGTCAAGCTGGAGGGTGGCGATGATCAAGTGGAGATTGTCGAACACCTCGCACGCCACGATATTCCAGTCTGTGCTCATCTTGGCTTACGGCCACAGTCGGTGCATAAGATCGGTGGTTTCAAAGTACAGGGTCGAGAACCCGACAAAGCGACGGAAATGTGCGCCTCCGCAAGGCGTCTGCAAAATGCTGGAGCGGATATCGTGCTGCTGGAGTGTGTTCCCAATGAAGTAGGCAAGATGATCAGAGCTGAACTTGAGGTTCCGGTAATCGGCATCGGTGCCGGTCCGGATGTGGATGGCCAGATTCTTGTGCTGTACGACATTTTGGATATAACACAGGGGCGTACCCCCAAATTTGTGAAGAATTTCCAGGCCGGGCGGGACTCGCCGTTGGAGGCACTTGAAGCGTATGTTCGTGAAGTTAAAAATCGCGAATATCCGGCGCCAGAACATTGTTTCTCCTAAACATTGTTTCTCCTAAACCATGTTTCTCCTAGACCCATACTCCTCTTGATTCCATGATCGTCGTCCACACTAAGCAAGAGCTCGATGAGCAGCTTCTCGATTGGCGCCGCAATGGCGACCACGTTGCACTGGTTGCGACGATGGGGAATCTGCATCAGGGGCATGTGTCATTGGTTGAATTGGCTCGCGAACATGCGGAACGGGTTGTTGTCAGTGTTTTCGTCAATCCAACGCAGTTTGGCGAAGATGAAGACTTCGAAGACTATCCTCGTACCCTGGAAAAGGACAAGCGGCGCCTCAAGGCTGTAGCGGTCGATCTGATATTCGCTCCGCACCTTGAAACCGTGTACCCATTCGGACTCGAGGACGCCACGACAGTTTCCGTACCGCGAATTACAGAGAATTTCTGTGGCGCGAGCCGTCCCGGGCACTTTGACGGCGTGACAACCGTGGTCGCGCGTTTGTTTGCGCTGGTTCAGCCAGACATAGCAGTCTTTGGCCAAAAAGATTATCAGCAACAATTGGTTATCCGGCATATGTCGCTGGACTTGAACCTGCCGATTTCGATCATCACTGCAGAAACCGTCCGCGAAGACGATGGTTTGGCGATGAGTTCGAGGAACCAATACCTGTCGGCTGAAGAAAGGTCTATAGCGCCGCGACTCCATGAAGTTCTGGTAAAGATCGGCGATCAACTGCAGAGCGGTCGCCGAAATTTTGCTGAGCTTGAATCTGAATCAACTGAAAAGCTTACTGCGGCAGGATTTGACGTTGACTATCTGTCGATTCGACGCGCACAGAATTTGCAGTTACCGGACCGTGATTGTGATGAGTTGGTGGTCTTGGTGGCAGCGCAACTTGGCGCTGCTCGCTTGATTGACAATATCGTGGTTACGATCTAGTCGGAAACGGCGTCGCGACCCGCATCCTTGGCCCGATACAGTGCCGCGTCTGCTGCTCTGGTTAGACTGTCGAGGTCGCCACCGTCTGAAAGTTCGGCAACACCTAGAGATATCCTTACCGGAATCTGGATCAAAGAGTCGATGCTTTCAGCCGTGCTACCACTGACGGCGAGGCGTACTCGTTCGCCAATGATCAACGCTTGCTTAATTGTCGCATCGGGCAAAAGAACGGCGAACTCGTCGCCGCCATAACGTGCTAACAAGTCTCGCGGTCGACATTGGGCGCGCAAAACCTTGGATACTGCGGACAGGGCTCTATCACCTGCTATGTGCCCGAACATGTCGTTAAACTGTTTAAAGTTATCAACATCAATCATCATCATCGAAGCAGGTTTTTCTTTCTCGACGCAACGCTGAATTTCTACCGGAAACATTTCATGCATCGTATGGCGGTTGGCGAGGTTGGTCAGCGCATCAGTTGTTGCATGCCGTTCAAATTTCTTTAGTTCACCGAAGCTGTCCGCGATCACTCGATTGTGGCTACGGACACGCTCAGACAAAACGACCAGTAGATTCTTAGCAAAATTGTGCGAAGCATCGACCATTTTCCAAAGAATGGTTTGGTGAATAACGAGCAAGTGAGATTCTTCAGCAGCGATGACGAATGCAGACGGATCGAGATCTTCGATAATCGACATTTCGCCAACGCAGGCGCCAACATTCATGGCAGCGAGCGGCGGTGTGTCGGGCGAACCAACATGAACATTCAAACTGCCAGAGAGGACAATGAACACGTATTCGTTCCTGGCACGCGGTGACAATAGCAATTCACCCGCAGCGAGATCGCGTCGATCGCAGCGCTGTAGTAGTGCGTGGACATCATCCGGTGCTACGCCTTTGAACAGCTCAAGGCTGTCCAGCAGCGAGCGTTTATAGTCCGAATTTATGGCTAGTGAATGCGGCAAAACTGTTTCCCTTGCTTATGTTGGGATATTGTCGCCACTTTTTCAGCAGATAGACATCGACCACAGCACAGATTTAGTTGAATCTATGCACCTAAAAGTGTGACGGCTGTCACTATTCGTCAGCAGCGAGCTCTGCGCGGGACGCAGCATGTTCGGCGCGATCTTCATCTGAAACCGTCGGGTGCTTAAGCCCAATTCCCTGCAATGCTTCGATGATGATGTCGGCTACGCGCGCTCGCATATATGGTTTATCGTCGGCCGGGATCGCATACCAGGGCGCCCACGGACGTGAGGTGGCATTCAAGGCTGCTTCGTAGGCCGTCATGTAGGCGTCCCAATGACGTCGCTCCTTTACGTCGCCCGCAGCAAACTTCCAGTTCTTTTCTGGGTCGTCCAGGCGCGCCAGAAAGCGCCGTTTTTGCTCTTCGCGGGAAACGTTTAACCAGAATTTGAGAATGACGGTGCCGTTGCGCGCCAAATGTTCTTCCTGCTGTCGTATTGACGTCAGGCGGTCATCCCATATTGTTTCGAGATTGATTTCGCCGGGTAATCGCTGATAAGCGAGAATTTCGGGGTGCACGCGCACTACCAGCGCTTCCTCATACTGGCTGCGATTAAATATTCCGATACGGCCGCGTTCCGGCAGACGGCAGGTTGTGCGCCACAGGAAGTCATGGTCAAGCTCCAGCGCTGAAGGCTTCTTGAAATTGAATACCTGGCAACCCGACGGGTCGACGCCGCGCATGACCGCACGGATCGTACTGTCTTTGCCAGCGGCATCCATGGCTTGAAAGACCAATAAGACTGAGTGTCGATCGCCGGCAGCCAGAACTTGTTGTAATAGACTGAGTTGCTCGCGTGAGTTTTTACGATGCTTGCCTTTATGCCGCAGCGCGTCCGTTACTGGCGTCGTGCTCGAGTCCGATACCGCAAAGCTCCCATCGTAAGGAACGAGGTATTCGGAACTGGGTCCTTCAAACATCTAGCTTCTCCATCTCGGTGCTGTTGTTTTCGTGCTGGCTTATCGCCCACTGCACATGTTCGACAAGCATTGCAGAGTCATCTTCCAATCGTGAATGCAATGCTGCAATTATACTTGGCGTGGTCTTGGCATTGCCGAGCGCGACAGCCACGTTTCTGAGCCAGCGTTCGTGTCCGATGCGACGAATGGCACTGCCTTCGGTTTTTTCGAGCCAGGTAGCCTTGTCCCAGGAGAATAGTTCGCTTAACTCGATATCGTCGAGGCCGTGTCGTGGCGCGAAATCGGCTTCTGCGGTCGGCTTTGCGAATTTGTTCCAGGGACAAAAAAGCTGGCAGTCGTCACAACCGTAAATGCGATTTCCAATGCTGCTGCGAAACTCAACCGGAATTGGGCCTTTATTCTCGATAGTCAGGTAGGAAATGCAACGTCGTGCGTCGAGTGAGTAAGGCGCAACAATCGCTTTGGTCGGACAAATGTCGATGCATGCAGTGCAGCTGCCGCAATGTGAGTTCTCAGGCTCGTCAACAGCGAGCGGCAGATCGGTATATAACTCGCCGAGAAAGAACCATGAGCCGGTTTCACGATCAATGACATTGGTGTGTTTGCCAATCCAACCGAGGCCGCTTTTTTCGGCAATCGCCTTTTCGAGTACCGGTGCGCTGTCAACGAAGACGCGATAGCCGAACTCGCCGATGTTGTCTTCGATACGTCTGGCGAGTGCGCGTAAACGCCCTTTTAGTACCTTGTGGTAGTCGCGACCAAGCGCGTAGCGAGAAATGTAAGCGCGAGAATCATCATCGAGTAATGTGATCGATTTGTCCTGCGCTTCTGGCAGGTAATCCATGCGCACCGAAATCACGCGTACTGTGCCTTCGACCAGTTCAGCAGGGCGACTGCGCTTGCTGCCATGTCTTTGCATGTAATCCATCGAGCCGTGAAACTTCGCTTGCAGCCATTCGCCTAAACGCACCTCGGCGGTCTGCAAATTGATATCAGCGATGCCGCAGCGCTGGAATCCAAGTTCAGCACACCATTCGACCACAGACTGCTTTAGCGTCGTCATTTCGTCGTCGGTGTAATGTCGCACGGTCTTCGTCAATTGGGTTCCTTCGTCGGCAACAGTATAATCGCCCGCATGCATTCCTTACCGGCAAAAATTTACTCAGTCGCTTCAGTACGCGAAATGGATCGGACTGCGATCGAGGAGCAGGGCGTCCCTGGCTATAAGTTAATGCAAAGAGCAGCAAAAGCGGCTTTTAGCGTTGCGAAAGAGTACTACCCACGAGCGGGACGATGGCAAGTCGTTTGCGGTGGCGGTAATAATGCAGGTGATGGTTACTTGCTAGCGCGCCTGGCCGCACATGACGGCATCGTTGTTTCAGTTGCGGCAATTATTGACCCGGACAAGCTCAGTGGCGACGCGGCGACGGCGTATCTCGACTTTGCCGCCGATGGTGGAATAGTCGTTCCGTGGAGCGACTCGCTCGATGAAAGTGCGGAATTACTGGTTGATGCGATGCTGGGTAGTGGCCTCGATCGTGACTTGAGCGGTGACTTTGCGCACGCGGTGCAGCTGATGAATGCGCACACAGCGCCGATCCATGCATTGGATATTGCTAGCGGGATCAATGCAGATACGGGTTCTGTCATGGGATCTGCGGTCAAGGCGGACCTGACGACGACGTTCGTGGCGCTTAAACCGGGCCTGTTTCTCGGTTCAGGGCCCGAACACTGTGGCGCCGTGACTTTCGATAGCCTCGGGATTGATGCCGAGCTTCTGTCGGGCATAAGCCCTCTGTATCGACGCCTGGACAGTAAATCGTTGCGCAGTTTCCTGCCGCGCAGAAACCGCGTCGCGCATAAAGGGGACTTCGGCCATGTTTTGGTGGTGGGCGGCGGTCCGGGCATGCCAGGCGCGGCGCAACTTTGCGCTGAAGCGGCATTGCGCAGCGGTGCCGGACGAGTGAGCCTCGCTACGCACCCTGATCATGCCGCGCTGATTCCGACCGTGAGGCCCGAATTGATGTCACATGGCGTGGAATCAGGGGAGCAGCTGTTGGCGCTTCTGAAAACGGCTGATGTTGTCGCCTTTGGGCCGGGTCTGGGTCAAAGTGAATGGGCTGATGAGCTCTATGCCGTGCTTGCTGACTATGACGGCGTGGCTGTCTGGGATGCCGATGCACTGAACATGCTGGCGAAAACGCCGACCAAGATGCCAAAGCGTGTAATTACGCCACATCCCGGTGAGGCTGCACGCTTGCTGCAAACGGACTCGTCTGCCATCCAGGCTGATCGACCTGCAGCACTGGCCAGTTTGCTCGATAAATACGGCGGTACTATCGTCTTGAAAGGCGCGGGTACCTTGGTTTCAGCACAATCAGGACCGCCGTATGTGTGCACCGCTGGTAATCCCGGCATGGCCGCGCCTGGAATGGGCGATGTCCTGACCGGAATTATTGCAGCATTGCTCGCGAATGGGCACGAGCTCTCCATTGCAGCGTCCGTCGGCGTCGAAGTGCATGCCCGGGCTGGGGACATCGCGGCAACTAGCGGCGAACGCGGCATGTTGGCGTCTGATCTGCTCGGCGCACTGCGACAGGTTCTGAACCGATGAATTGCTTCGCCGAGGACGAGCAAGCTACCGAAACCATTGCAGCTGCATTTTTTGCCGCGATGCCGGATGACTTCGCAGGCTGGACAATTCTCCTGGAAGGCGAGCTAGGCGCCGGCAAATCCACGTTTGCCAGAGCATTTATCCGTGCGGCAGGGCATTCAGGGCCGGTCCCGAGCCCTACCTATACCTTAGTGGAGCCTTACAATCTTCCAGCAGGTTCTATATATCATATTGATTTATATAGAGTTTCTAGCGAGGAAGAGTTGCGTTTTCTGGGCTGGGGCGAACTCGATGATGGCTGCCGACTGATTGAATGGCCGGAACGCGTACCGGCATTAAGAAAGCAGGCTGACCTGAGTATTTCACTGCAGTACGAAGGCGACGGTCGGCGTCTCAGGTTTGATGCTGTAAGCGAGCGTGGCCAGCGCGTGATTGAAAAGATTAACTAGGGAAGCTATCTCCATAATTTTGAAGAGAAAAACCTTGGTTTTTTCCGCTAGACTCGTATACTCATCATACATAATCTGAGCAACATCGATCTGGCGCCGATGATTCAAATTCGATTAACACTATTGTCCCTGCTGCTGCTGTTCACCACAGCGGTGAACGCTGGTTCTACTGTCGAAAACGTCCGTATTTGGTCGGAAAACGAGAAAACTCGCGTTGTTTTGGATCTTAGCCAATCGGTTAAACACAGTATTTTCACCCTGCGTGCTCCTGATCGGCTGGTTATCGATCTCAAAGACAGCCGTCTTGCCCAGTCACTGACACAACTACCATCTGGAGCGGGTAACGTGCGCTCTATACGCAGTGCGATTCGCGCTGATGGGCAACTTCGCGTGGTACTGGATCTGGATCAAGGCGTGCGCTCTCGCAGTTTTACCGCCGGTCCGAATGCAAAGTTTGGCGATCGCCTGGTCATAGACTTGCAACGTAGCGGTAATTTGCAGCCGGTAAAACGCGCGTCGGAAGGCTATCGGCCAGGCCGCGATATTGTTATAGCGATTGATGCCGGTCACGGCGGCCACGATCCTGGCGCATTGGGACGTCGCTCCCAAGAGAAGAACATCGCCTTGGCGATCAGTAAGGAGCTGGCGCAGCGAATCAATGCAGAGCCGGGAATGACGGCGGTTCTGATTCGTAACAAGGATGTATTCGTCGAACATCGTGACCGCATGGCAATTGCCAGCAAGGCGAAAGCGGATCTGTTTATCTCTGTTCACGCTGATGCGTTCAAAGATCGTCGCGCGAGCGGGGCATCGGTATTCGCGCTCAATCTGGTTGGCGCGAGTAAAGAAGCGGCGCGAACAATGCAGCGCAGAGAGCGATCAGATGTGAGTGTCGGTGGGGTTTCCCTGCACGATAAAGACGATGTGCTCGCGTCGGTCTTATTTGATTTATCACAGAATGCTGCGCTCAGTGCGAGCCTCGATGTAGGTGCCAAAGTCAGCGGTCAAATGGGTCGCGTGACCAAAATGCATCGGAAAGCGGTCAAACAGAAAGAATTGGTCGTCTTGAAGTCTGCCGATATGCCATCCATTCTCGTTGAGACCGGGTTTATTTCGAATAGCTCAGAAGAGAAGAAATTGCGCGACCGAGGACACCAGGGGCGTCTTGCAAATTCGATTCTTGCGGGCGTTCGCGATTATTACTACACGAACCCACCTCCGGATACGCAAATTGCGATGAATCTCAAGCGCTCGCCGGCCAAACAAGTGCGACATGTTATTTCACGGGGCGACACCATTTCGCAGATAGCGGAACGATATAACGTAAGCCCGTCAGACATTCGCCGCGCTAATAAGCTTTCTACAGACAAGATTCGCGTTGGCCAAACGCTGAATATCCCGATTTTCTCCGGCGGCTAGATGCCGCATTCTCCAGCGTAATTTTTGCCAGAGTCACTTTGGCAAGACTTTTGGCCGTGGATTTGAAAAAATGGCGGATTGAGTCTTCAGGCACGCCTTCATGCCGATCCAACAACTTCCCGATCACCTGATCAATCAGATCGCCGCCGGCGAGGTTGTTGAGCGCCCGGCATCTGTGATCAAAGAGTTGCTCGAGAACAGTCTTGATGCGGGCGCCAGCGTCGTACAAATTGATGTGCTTGCTGGTGGCCAAAAACTGATACGAATTCGCGACGATGGCAAAGGCATTGACAAGAATGAAATTTCGCTGGCGTTGTCGCGCCATGCAACCAGCAAAATTTCCAGCCTTGACGATCTTGAGGCGGTTGCGTCGCTGGGATTTCGAGGGGAGGCGCTGCCAAGTATTGCGTCAGTTGCGCGATTAACTTTGTGCTCCAAAACGCTGCATCAGGATTCTGCCTGGCAAGTCGAAGCGGACGGTGGTGTAGTCAGCGAGCCCAGGCCGGCTGCGCACCCCTACGGTACGACGGTTGAAGTTCATGACCTGTTCTACAACACACCAGCACGACGGCGTTTTCTAAGAACGGAGAGAACCGAATTCGGGCATATAGAAAAGTGGGTTCGACGCCTGGCTCTGTCGCGTCCTGAGGTGGCATTTACGCTGACTCACAATCAACGCACCGTCTTAAGTACGCCGGCGGCAAAGACGCCGGAAGAACAACGTCAACGCATAGCAAAGATTTGTGGCAGTGCATTTGCCGAACAGTGCGTTGCACTGGAACGAGTGACTGAAGGTATTGCTTTAAACGGTTGGATTGCTCTTCCGACGTTCAATCGCAGTCAACCGGATATGCAGTACTGGTTTGTTAATGGTCGGAGCGTATCTGACAAAACCTTGTCACACGCAGTTAGACATGCCTACCGTGACGTATTGTTTCACGGTCGTTACCCGGCCTATGTTTTGAACCTGACAATGGATCCCGCTGGCGTGGATGCAAATGCGCATCCTGCCAAACATGAAGTGCGATTTCGCAATGGTCGTCGTGTCCATGGTGTCGTTTCGCAAACGCTTGGTGTTGCGTTACAGGACACGCGCCCGGGCGGCCACAATGTCGCGCCTATCCCTATGACTCGCGAGTCTGTTTTTCATCAGGGCTCAATGCCGCTTGCTCCTCGACCGTCCGCGTCGGGCGTCCGCGACGCGCTGGCAACTTATAGAGCTATGGCAACGGCACCATCTCTCGCTGATATGCCTGAAGATGCAACTGAGGTTCCGCCGCTGGGTTTCGCGGTAGCGCAACTTGCTGGTGTATACATTCTTGCCGAGAACAAAGACGGCCTGGTAATCGTTGACATGCATGCGGCTCATGAACGAATTACCTATGAAAAGCTGAAACGCAGCTTCGACGACCGCACGATAGTGCGTCAACCGTTGCTGGTACCGGTATCAATTTCGGTTGCGGAGAGCGAGGCGAATTTGATCGAAGAGTCCTCGACGGTACTTGCAGGATTGGGTCTGGTCGTTAATAGAGCGGGCCCAAGCAGTGTAACGATTCGTGAAGTGCCGGCCCTGCTCAAAGACTCTGACGTTGAGTCCCTGCTGCGCGATGTATTGTCCGACCTTTCTGAAGCAGGGCAAAGCAATCGAATCGAGGATGCCGGCGATGATTATTTGGCAACGATGGCTTGTCATCACTCGGTGCGCGCGAACCGATTGTTGAGTCTGGATGAAATGAATGCGTTGCTGCGTGAGATGGAACGTACCGAGCGTGCGGACCAATGCAACCATGGCCGTCCGACGTGGACCACGGTAACGATGTCCGAGCTGGATCGCTTATTCCTGCGTGGCCGTTAAGGCGCCCTGATGAATGCTAAAGCGATTCTTCTGATGGGGCCGACCGCTTCGGGAAAGACGCATCTCGCAATCGAATTATGTGAGCGCTTTCCCTGCGACATAATCAGTGTCGATTCCGCACTGGTTTATCGTGGCATGGATATCGGCACTGCGAAGCCGGATGCCGAGACGTTGCAGCGTGCACCGCACCAGTTAATAGATATTCGTGACCCGGAGGAAAGTTACTCGGCAGGCGACTTTGTCAGGGATGCGCGTAGTGCCATTGCGAACAGTCTTGCAAACGACCGGGTGCCACTGCTTGTCGGCGGCACGATGATGTACTTCCGTGCCTTGACTCAAGGCCTCGCGAAATTGCCCTCGGCGGACAAAGTGGTTCGCGCGCAAATTGATAAAGAAGCACAGCGAGATGGCTGGCCGGCTATTCATGCTGTTCTTGCCAATATTGATCCGCAGGCAGCCGCGCGTCTGAATCCTAACGACAGTCAACGTATTCAACGTGCGCTGGAGGTTTTTCGCATTAGTGGCAAGCCGCTGAGTGACTGGCAAAGCGAGGCGTCGGCTGATACAGGCTCAACTGAGTTCATCAAGATCGCCTTACAGATCGAACCGCGAGAGCGCTTGCA
Organism: uncultured Woeseiaceae bacterium; assembly: GCA_905480215.1. Classification (GTDB taxonomy): domain Bacteria; phylum Pseudomonadota; class Gammaproteobacteria; order Steroidobacterales; family Woeseiaceae; genus UBA1847. Next base: position 15,474 of record CAJQPL010000065.1, read on the forward strand.
TCAGCGCATCGAGCAACGTCTCGACAGGATGATCTTAGATGGCTTCGAGGATGAAATGCATCGACTACGTGCGCGGCCGCGGTTGACGCGCGACAGCAACTCAATGCGTTCAGTTGGTTACCGGCAGTTCTGGTCATACCTCGAGGGGGACTATTCCCTCGATGAGGCCAGGGACCGTTCGCTGTATGCAACACGACAACTGGCGAAACGGCAATTGACCTGGTTGCGGTCAGAAGAGCGGATATTTTCAGTTGATACACTTGAAGCTGGAGCAGTTGCCACCATTTCAACATACTTGGTGCAACAACTGGCTTGACCGCAGTGGTGTTGTGATAGACTTTTCGAACGCTTTGGCTGAAACCTGCTCTAGGCAATCCGGCGCCACCGGATAGCAGGCTTCAATAATAAGAATCATAAGAATAAGGAGACCCAATCATGGCTAAAGGGCAAACCCTGCAGGACCCGTTTCTCAATATTTTGCGGAAAGAAAAAATTCCGGTTTCGATTTATCTCGTCAATGGCATCAAATTGCAGGGACAGGTGGATTCTTTCGACCAGTTTGTGGTGCTGCTAAAAAACAGTGTGAATCAGATGGTTTATAAGCATGCGATTTCGACTGTCGTACCGTCGCGTAATGTTCGTCTGCCGATGCCGGATGATGAAGTTGGAGATGACGACGATTAAGAATATTGTAATGCTACCTCGACAGGAGGTGGTGTTTGTTTGAACGGCCTCAAAGTGGCGAGCGAGCAGTGCTTGTCCATGCGAGTCCCGGCGGCCTACCGGACCAGTCCGAACGCGAAGAATTCGCCGAGTTGGCGGTCTCTGCGGGCGCTGTGATTGCGGCAGAGCTGCTTAGTACCCGCAAACGTCCTGATCCCCGATATTTTATAGGCAAGGGTAAACTCGAAGACTTGAAAGAGCTCATTCAGCATAACGATGCTGAATTGGTAATCTCGTGCGCATCCTTGAGTCCGAGTCAGGAGCGCAATCTCGAGCGTGAACTCAAATGCCGTGTCCTTGACCGGGCGGGGCTCATTCTGGATATCTTTGCGCAACGCGCGAGAAGCTTTGAGGGAAAGCTGCAAGTTGAGCTCGCGCAACTAAAGCATTTATCAACTCGATTGGTTCGTGGCTGGACTCACCTTGAACGCCAGAAAGGTGGAATCGGTTTACGTGGCCCGGGTGAAACTCAACTGGAAACCGATCGACGTTTGATCGGCGACCGAATACGACAGCTAAACTCGCGTCTCGACACAGTCGATAAAAGGCGTGCGATGAATCGCCGCAATCGAATGAAAGCGGAGACTCCGACAGTGGCGCTGGTCGGTTACACAAACTCCGGCAAATCAACGCTTTTTAACGCGCTGACAGATGCCGGTGTCTATGTCGAGGACCAGCTATTTGCGACACTGGATCCCACAGTACGACGACTGGATTTGCCGCACGGTGAACATGTGGTGCTTGCCGATACAGTTGGATTCATCCGCGATTTACCGCATGAGCTGGTGGCGGCGTTTAAGTCGACACTGCAGGAAGCGCGCGAGGCGGACCTCATATTGCACTTGATTGATGCTAGCGATCCAAATCGCTGGCAGCGGGTTCGACAGGTTAATTCCGTTCTGAAACAACTTGATGCCGATCAAGTGCCTCAGATTCGCGTTTACAATAAGATCGATAAGCTGGATCGACAGCCGCGGATGACGAATAATCGGCAGGGAGAGGGTCGTGCGGTGTGGCTGTCGGCAGTGAGCGGGCAGGGCCTGCCGTTGCTGAAAGATGCGATCGTGAATAGATTGCGGCGCAAGACCAGTGAGCGCACAATTCATTTGCAGCCCGCACAGGGACGACAGCGCGCCAGACTTTTTGACCTGGGTGCTGTCCTGCATGAAGAGGTGCATGAAGACGGTAGCTGGACGCTGGATTTACGTTTGGCGGAGAAGGACCTGCAACGATTTTTAAAGCGCGAAGACCTCGACGAAGATCAACTAGGACCGGAGCCCAATGTGGCGACGGCAGTAACAGCAGCGAACGAGTAGAAGAAAAATACTATGGCTAACAATGAATCAGGCAACGGTCATGACCCGTGGAAACGGGATGACAACGAGCCAAACGATCTTGATCAAATTGCACGTTATTGGCAAAAACGCTTTGACAGCATTCTCGGCGGTGGCGGTGGCGGTGGCGGCGGCGGTGCTCCAAGCGGCGGTGCAAGCTTTGGGCTAATAATGTTGTTGCTAATCGCTTGGGCGGCGACCGGGCTTTACCGGGTCGACGAAGCGGAACGTGGTGTTATACAGCGATTCGGTGCATATACCGAGACGACGAATCCTGGCTTGCGGTGGCATTTTCCATATCCTATCGAGACAGTCGACGTAGTCAACGTTCAAGAGGTGAACGAACATCCGTTTAGCACTGAGATGCTGACCGCCGATGAGCAGTACGTATTCATTGATGTCGTTGTGCAGTATCGGCGCACCGATCCTGTGAATTACCTGTTCGAAGTAGCCGGACCCGATGTCACATTGAATGACCTGACCGAAAGCGCTTTGCGTGGCGTCGTCGGCACCAGCACGTTGACAGAATTGATTGGTGAGCGTCGCGAACAGATTCCGGCGCGCACTATGGAAGAGCTACAGGGAACATTAATAAGCTACGGTGCCGGTTTGACGGTAACGTCAATCAACCTGCGGGTCGTCGACTATCCAAAATCAGTGCAGGAAGCCGTTGACGACACTCAAAAGGCGCGAAATGATAAAGAGCGCTATGAACTCGAAGCACAAACTTACGCGAACGATATTATCCCTCGTGCACGCGGTGCGGCGCAGCGAGTATTGCAGGACGCTGAGGCTTATCGTGATCGTCTAATCGCCGATGCGGATGGTGAGGCTGCTCGCTTCGAGGCCTTGCTAAAGGAATATCAGAAGGCACCTAAGGTAACGCGCGATCGTTTGTACATCGAAGCCATCGAAGAGGTTTACGGACGTTCCAACAAGGTCATTCTGGATTCAGATAGCAGCGGCAATCTCTTGTACCTGCCGGTTGACCAATTGTTGAAACGCTCTAATGGGTTACCGATTCCGGATTCAAGCTCGAACAATTATGAAACTGACTTACCAGCAGCCGACGGGGGCGTAACCGGCCTTGGCGATGCCAGAGCCACAAGGAGGACCCGACAATGAGCGGATCAAGATTCTCAACGTTGCTAGTTATTGCGCTTGTCATTTTGGCTATTGGTATGTCGGTGTTTACAGTTGGCGAACGCGAGCTGGCTATCAAGTTGCAAGTGGGTAAGGTTGTTTCGGCAAACTATGAGCCGGGACTGCATTTCAAGTGGCCGATCGTGGAAACGGTTAGCAAATTTCCCAGTCAAATCCTGAAAATTGACGACGCACCACAGCGTGTATTTACGCTGGAGCGGACGGCGATGACGGTCGACTACTTTGTCAAATGGCGCATCGTTGACGAAGTGCCATTTTATACCTCTACAGGTGGTTCGCAGGATGTTGCGATGGACCGCTTACGAGAGATCGTTAAGAACTCGATCGTAACGGAGTTTGGCAAGCGCACGATTCAGGAAGCGATTTCTGTAGAGCGAGTCGAGTTGATGCGTGACATGCTCGCCAATGCAGATGAAACTGCGAAAGGTCTGGGCATTGAGGTCGTTGATTTTCGCGTCAAGCAAGTTGAATTTATTGCTGACGTACGTAACTCCGTTTACAACCAGATGCGTGAAGAGCGTGCGCTGGTTGCTGCAGAAACGCGTGCCGAGGGTAGGGAGGCAGCGGAATTGATTAAGTCAACTGCCGACAAGGACCGCACAATATTACTGGCGAATGCGTATCGTGATGGTCAAATAATTCGTGGTGCTGGAGATGCCCGTGCTGCCGAAATATATGCGCAGGCCTATACCCAAGACGCGGAATTTTATTCGTTCTATCGTAGTATTGGCGCTTACAGGAAGTCGGTGGGGATCCCGGGTGATTTGCTGGTACTTGACCCTGATAACGAGTTCTTCCGCTACCTCAATCAGTCGAGCGGCGAGCGATAGTTACAGCAATTTTCACGGCCGTCGCTTTAGTCCTCATTATTGAGGGCATGCTGCCGTTCATGTCACCAAAGAAGTATCGTGAGTTGGTGGCGGAAATCGCGCGGCTGGGAGACAATCAGATCCGGACGATCGGCCTGCTGGTAATGATAATCGGGCTGGTGACGCTGTTCTTGGCGCGCGGCTAGTCCGCCTGTCAGGGTTTATTAAAGAGCAGAGATAGCATGGCAAAAAATGTAGTTGTCATCGGCACCCAGTGGGGCGACGAAGGCAAAGGTAAGATTGTTGACCTGTTGACGGATCGCGCTGCTGCAGTAGTGCGATTCCAGGGCGGTCACAACGCAGGGCATACACTCGTCATCGACGGCGAGAAGACCGTGCTGCACCTGATTCCCTCCGGTATTCTTCGCGAAGGTGTCAGTTGCCTCATCGGAAATGGCGTTGTTGTTGCGCTTGATGCCCTGATCACGGAAGCCAATGCGCTGATCGAAAGCGGTGTGCCGGTATACGAACGCCTAAAGATTAGCCCCGGATGTCCATTGATCTTGCCGTCTCATGTTGCGCTTGATGTAGCCCGAGAGAAACGAAGGGGTTCCGACGCAATTGGCACAACGGGTCGTGGTATAGGTCCGGCCTATGAAGACAAAGTGGCGCGTCGTTCGCTCAAAATTTCCGACCTCTTTGTGCGCGAAAATTTCGCCACTAAACTGGGTGAGATGCTCGACTATCACAACTTTCTTTTGAAAAACTATTTCGGCGCGGATACGGTCGACTTTTCCAAAACCCTGGACGAGGCGCTGGCGTACGCGGAAGTGGTTACACCGATCACGGCCGACGTCACGCAAATTTTGCAGGATCTTACGGCTTCTGAGCAGAGCATTCTTTTTGAGGGTGCGCAGGGCAGCCTCCTTGATGTAGACCATGGTACATACCCCTTCGTTACGTCATCCAACACGGTGGCGGCCGCTGCGAGTACCGGAACTGGAGTAGGCCCAAGGAATCTTGATTACGTTCTCGGCATCGTCAAGGCGTACACAACTCGTGTTGGCGCTGGGCCATTCCCGACTGAGCTTTTTGATGATCATGGCGCGCATCTGGCAAGAGTTGGCGCCGAGTTCGGGGCAACGACCGGGCGACCTCGACGCTGTGGCTGGTTCGATGCTGTTGCGCTACGCCGTTCTATCGTCAATAGCAGTGTTTCTGGTTTGTGCGTGACTAAACTTGATGTACTTGATGAACTTGAGTCCATACAAATTTGCGTCGGATATTCGATTGATGGAGAAGAAATTGCCGGGCTGCCTGTTGTCGTCGAGCAGTTTGCGCAATGCGAGCCGATTTACGAAGAGTGGTCGGGCTGGCAGGAATCGACTGTTGGTATTGCGAACTATTCGGACTTACCAGAGAAGGCACGAGCTTATTTGGCGCGTATTGAAGAACTTGCGGGTGTTCCAGTCGATATCATTTCGACTGGGCCGGACCGCGAGCAGACAATCGTTAAAACGCATCCTTTCGGCTGATAGCCCGTAGTCCGCATAGACCCAGCAGCATCCAAAGTCCTATTGCCTCGCGGCTGTCGTCGACAATGCTGTATTGATCTGTGAAAGCCGGTTCTCTGACACTCAAAGCGGGCAGTGGTGCGCGACGAATTATTGCATCACATGGATTCGATATTTCAATGATCGGCACTATCGCGGGCGCCTCAGGCGGAGCCAAGTGGTTGGTTCTTAGCCAGCTCGATAGAGCGATCCTCACGAATTTGGTTCCGAAGCTTCAGGGGCCGGTGCACCTACTCGGATCGTCCGTTGGTGCGTGGCGTTTCGCCTGTTACGCGCAGTCAGATCCGATCGCGGCAATTGATCGCTTCGAAGCTGCATATTTTGATCAGCGCTACACCGATACACCGGATATTGCCGAGGTGACGACAAGAAGCCTGGAGATTTTGCAAACAGTGCTGGGTGCTAGTGGTGTTGATGAAATCCTTAGCCACCCGGTATTTCGCACACATGTCATGGCGGTACGAAGCCGGCATATATTGGCGAGCGAAAATCGCTTCGTCCTGGCGGCGGGTTTGATTAGCGCGGCGTCCCTTAACTTGATCAGTCGAAAGTCATTGGGATTGTTTTTTGAGCGCGCACTGTTCCATGACGTTCGGGATCAGCCGCCATTTTTCGGTGTTGGCGATTTACCTATACGCAGGACGCCGACAACTACGTTAAATCTGGCTGATGCGATTATGGCAACAGGATCCATTCCATTGGTGCTTTCCGGTGTTGCGAATATTGATGGTGCTGCGCCGGGTATATATCGTGACGGCGGCATCATTGATTATCACCATGATCTGCCACTAAGCGATACCAATCGGTTGACCTTGTTCCCGCATTTTTCTGATCGAATTATCCCGGGCTGGTTTGATAAACGGCTGCGCTGGCGTGAACCCGCCGCAGAGAATATAGATAGGACAATCCTGATCAGTCCATCAGCCGAATTCGTGTCTCGATTACCGAATCAGAAGATCCCGGATCGAACTGACTTTGTGAAACTTTCAATGACTGAGCGTATGGATTCGTGGCGAAAATGCATCAAGGCTTGTGAGCAAATGGCCGATGAATTCAATGAGTTACTGGAGAAAGAGCAACTGGCAGCGTACCTGCAACCGCTGTGATAGTCTCGTTGAAAATAAGAAATAGAGGGATTGGAATATGAGCGATACCGGCGTTGCTCGCCCGTATCCAGAACTTACCTGGGTTGCGTTAATTGTTGGCTGGTTTATTGGCGTAATTCTTGCCGGTGCAATTGGCTACGCAGCATTAGTGCTGGGCTTTTCTATCGAAGGTTCTGAGCTCGCAGCAATTCTTGGTTTCGGCATCTTGCGTGGGTTGTGCGGTCGCAAGAGCATAGTTGAAAACAATATCGTTCAAACTATCGCCAGCGGTGTGAATGGCGCTGCGTCCGGAATGATGTTTTCTGTACCGGCGATTTTCCTGCTTGGCTTTGGTGATCGATTTGATCCGGTTCTCCTGACATTTGGTTGTATTGCGGGTGCTTACCTCGGCATCGCTTTTATCATTCCGCTCAGAAAGCACATGATCGACTATGAGCGACTTACCTATCCGGGTGGCGTTGCGGTCGCGACCATTCTTAAGTCGCCAGGTGCGGGCGTTCGTAAAGCATTGGTGCTGTTAGTGGCGGCGGCACTTAGCGCGGGCGTGCACATCGCAACGCTAAAAACCGGAGTTGATAGCTGGAATCTCGGCGGCATGCTCGGTTTGCCCGAGTATATGAATGGCATTTGGTATTTGTCATTAATGACCATCGGTGTCGGTTTTATTGCGGGGCGCGGTGGCGTCGCGTTTATCATCGGCGGGTTCGTAGCGTATTGGTTTATTTCGCCACTCTTGTCTTTCTCCGGAAACTTCCCGACGGATGCGGGGGGAGGCGTTATTGATACTCCTGGACCGCTGCGCTTGCTGCTCTATCGGCCACTTGGCATAGGCATGTTAATCGGCGGAGCGGTCATGGGCGTCATCCTGGCGTTCCCATTAATCTCGAGCGCAGTTCGCTCAATGCAGAGGGCATCGAAAGTCGCGTCGTCCGTTTCCAATGACGAAATGCCGATCAAGCTGTTGTACTTCGCAATTGGTGGTGCAGTGATTCTGCTCTCATTTATGGCGGTTACCTCAGTTGATTCCGTTAGTCTCGGTCGCGGCATAGCGATGGCCCTAATGGGAACGCTGTGGATCTGGATGTCGGGAATCATCCTCTCGGAAGCCATTGGCCGAACGAACTGGTCGCCGCTGTCAGGAATGACGCTGGTGGGGATCACACTACTTATTATCGTCACGCATGGAATGGAGCGCGGCGATTCGATTGTCGCAGCTATCATGGTCGGTGCAGCAACCTGTGTTGCGATGTCCCAGGCAACCGATCTGATGTTGGATTTGAAAACCGGCTATTTGGTCGGCGCCACTCCGCGGATGCAGCAGATTGGTCAATTCGCGGGTGCATGGCTAGGACCGATTGTCGTTATTCTGGTTATATTTGTACTGCATAACGCTGAAGGTTACGGACTCGGCAGCGAGAAATTACCAGCGCCGCAAGCGCAGGCCTTGGCGAGTACGATTGACGGCATTATGGGTGGCGATGTTCCAACGCAAAAATATGCAGCGGGTGCGATTCTTGGCGGCATTTTGTCAGCGCTAATGGGCGGATTGGGGATCACGGTAGGGCTGGGTTTCTATTTACCATTCAATATCGTATTGACTTACTCACTGGGTACGCTGGCACGAGAAATCAGCGATCGAACAAAAGGTAATACCTGGAGCGAGGAGGTCGGCATCCCAATTGCCGCCGGCCTGATTGTGGGCGAGGCCCTTATGGGCGTTGGTAACGCGGCAATCATTGTCGCAACCTCGTAAAGCGGAGACGAATAATGAAGAATCTTGGTTATTATTTGGTTGCCCTCGGATTCCTGGGCGGGGCGTACGCAACTTCCCTGGATGTCGAGAACGTCAACTGGACGTTATTCGCATCGTCAGTAGCGGCGGCACTGGTGGGTCTGGGTATCTACAAGCAACAAGTTCACACACTGGCGCGTTCTGAATCAGTACTCGAAATTAATCGCGCAGAACTACGCGAATCAATCGCCAACATTGTCACAGTTCTCAGCGAAATAGAGAAGGAAGGAATGACTCGAGGTGCGGTGTTAAGAGATCGAATCGACCTCAAGTTGCGAGAAGAACTGCGGCGTTTCGCCGACGCACGAAAAAGCATGGTGCACTTGTTCGGCCTGCAAACTTATGCAGATATCATGAGTAACTTCGCAGCAGGGGAACGCTACATCAACCGCGTCTGGTCGGCGTCAGCAGACGGCTATGACGAGGAAGCAGAAGATTATCTAAAACGAGCTGCAAGCCAATTCGAAGAAGCCAAACAACAACTCCTGGAAGCGGCAGAAGCAATAACTGAATGACCTGATATGCGCCGGACCGATGCCATGCAGCAAATTCTAACTAACAGCACACCGCGATGCTAATTCCTTCTGCAACTCCGCAACAACCTCGTTCATAAGATGATCGGAAGTATCATTCCAGCCACTTAACATGACTATAGTTTTTTCATTGACGAGCAGGTGCTCATCGCTCGACTGTTCCCCGATGTCCCAACCAGGAATCGCAATGACAGATCTGACTCGAAGCTTGTAACCAATTAAGTCACAAAATTCCTCCTGCAGACGTGCGGTTTTCGCGGCTGCGTCTACAATCGAAACATCGTCACCACCGTTCGCATATTCGATTAAATTACCACTCAGTCTTGCATGCGATCTCTTGCGGGAGCGACGAACAATAACGTTTACTGCGTAGAGGCCTTTCTTCCCGACAATAACGTGGTCGACGATGCCGGTGTCTGTTTTTACGTCATGAAAAATTCGCGTGCGGCCAGCTGACAGCTGTTGTAGTTGATGACCGATGGCAACATTTGCGTCGCGTAAATACTTTACGTCGTAGCGGGCACGAATCGTTTGCAGCAATCGAAAACACGCGTAGGTGCACACAAGTATCAGGAACGCGAGCTGCACATACAATTGCCACGATGGATAGCCGCTAAAAAGTTGTCGCGCTTGCAGCACGTAGGCGGCGGCAAATAGAACCAGGAAGACTAGTATGCCGCTAAGATAAGTGGCTTGAGAGCTCGTCAGGCGTTCAAGTTCGTCGCGAAACTGCTGTGCAGCTTCATGCATGATGCGATCAGAAAAGTTGCGGCTGGAATAGAATGTTCGGCTAACGGTATTCCATGTTTTTGCGATTAGCAGGAAGACGATAGTACTCGTCAATGCGACGGTAGCCGCGCCGCTGATTGCTTCAAGTTCCATTTTGTCTGCTCCGCACTCTTTAACTAGTGCTTGAGCGTAGCGCCGCAACAGCTATGACACTGTGACGCAGGTCACATCGAAACCGCAGGAAGATTGTTCGACCTCTAGATATTAAGCATCCGTTCAGCCGCCAAGAGATATTAATGCGGCATTATTTGAAAATAAATTTGAACGGAGTTGGTTATGAACAGCAAGATTAATTTGGTCGGCCTTATCTTAGTTGCAGCCGTCATAAGTGGTTGCGCCGGCATGAGTAGCGATGAATGTGTGGCGAGCGACTGGTCAGCCATTGGCTTTGAGGATGGCTCGCGAGGATATACCACGAATCAGTTTGGCAAGCATCGCAAAGCGTGTGCGAAGCACGGTGTCACGGCTGATTTTCAGAGCTACCAAAATGGTCGCGAGCAGGGACTGCAGGAATACTGTCAGCCGGGACGAGGCTACAGCGTAGGCGTCAATGGCGGCCGCTATCAAGGTGTTTGCAGTGTCGATCAGGAGGCAAGTTTTCTCGATGCATACAATACTGGCTATCAGCTGTACACACTGCGCTCGAACGTTAATCGTGCGACATCGCAGATTAACTCCAAGAGCAATGAACTAGAGCGTATTGAGGATCGCCTCATTGCGAACGGTATTGAGATGGTTGCTGCGGAGACAACCAAGGAAGAACGAATCTACTTATTGGCTGAGCTGAAGGATCTTGCAGAGCGAACAGGACAACTAGAGGCAGAAATTGAAGATCTCTACGTGGTGCGGGCCCGATCACAGGCAGAGCTCGAAAACTATCAGCTAATGGTTGCAGACCTCGGGTATTAAACACGCATAAGGCTGGCGGAGCGAGCTACAAGGGGTCAGCGTCATTATCTGAGCGGCGATCTTGCGTTTCTCGCCGCTCTTTTTTATACAAACCGGTGGAGCCGGTGGCGCGACCCGAAGCGAATGGGCTGCGGCGTTCCGTGTTAGTACGTCGATCCTTGTAGTGTGCGAATACGCAACGGCAATCCATATAGTCGCAATCAGGTAACGGCAAGCGCGGCGCGGCGCTGGACAGGAAGCGACGGCCTGTCATCGCTTTTGCGGCGTTGCAGGCATTCTCGGAGTACTTGATTGCCACCGCGTGGTAGATACCCGTTTTATCCACCTGTTTGGGAGGCGCTGATAGTGCCGCTTTGTTTTGCCGTATTCTTACTACCAACCAAGCGATAGCCAAAACCAGTAGTACACCAAGCATCAGTTCCTGCATAACCTGCTCCGGGAATGAATATCTTCGTAGAGTCGTACTTTAGTCATTTCTATAGTAGTTCGTCTACCAGGATTTCGACTAAATGTGTCGCGACAGTTGTATTTAGCGGCCGATAAATTTCACGAGAAACAATCAAATCGGGTATGAATACCTGCCGCATTAACGCCGCAACCGTTTCCGGATCCGAGGTCGCGAGGTTGAGCTCTTTGTTTACCTTCAAGCTGTACTTGTCGTAATTTGCGGATCCCACTGATGCCCAGCCATCGAAGACACCGGCTTTAACATGAGTCATTCCGGGGTACTCGTAGACGCGGACACCGTGCCGGAGCAATTCGTTAATGCTAACTTTGTTACTGGCGTTCATCGGCCCATGGTTGCCTCGCTTTGGGATGATGACACGTACGTCAACGCCTCGGCGCCTGGCCTTCGCGAGTTCATAAACAGTGCGATCATCGGAAAAGTACGCGTTCTCGATAATTATGTAGCTTTGTGCACTTTGTATGGCTGCTAGCTGTGCTTTGTGAATATCGGAATCGAAATTGCGGGTTTGTAACACCCGCACCGGGTAGCCCTGTGTTGCAGCGCGTTGCTTCTTGCCCTTTGCGAACGCTATAAAATTCGCGACATCGCCGAGCAGGCCAGCTCTCGCCCAGGCCTTGTCAGATTCATACTGTATTTTATCCACCACCGGCCCGCGTACCTCCATCATCAGGTCGTGCCATTCGTAGCGGTATTCCCGGCCAATATTCATGCCGCCAACAAATGCGATTTTCTTATCAATTATCGTCGTTTTGGTGTGGTCGCCTGTTAGCCAGGGATTGGTGTTCTGACGAACTTTAACCTTGGAGTCACTCTGCAGGTGTAAGCGCATTGAAAGCGGTGCCTTGTGACTTGCAGGTAGCGTCTCCGGATCAGCCCGCAGTGCCTGCATAGTTCCGAGTCCATCCATCATGACTCTTACCCGAATGTCCTTTGACCGTCGCTTCAAATGGCCGGCGAGTTCGACGGCGTAGTCGTCGTTGTCGAATATATAGGTACGAATATCTATGCATTCTTCAGCGTTAGCTATGGCGTTAGTCAGTCGGCCGAAGTACTCCTCGCCGTCGACGAGAAATTCAATGCGGCCCGTATCGCTTCGGGTTCCGGTGACCTTGTCCAGCTTGCGCTCGAAGGCTGAGAGGTCCATTCCAGGCCGGGACTGAAGCTCCGGGATGTCGCCGCGCAGTGCCGGTAGTTGGGTAGTGCTTATGGCGACTCGGCGCAGCATGCCACCGGTCGACTTGACGGCGAGGGAAGCCAATGTCGTCGCATTCGAGACCGGCCTATTGATCGGATTTTCATAAACAGAGCGTGCATATATCCAACCCGCATGCGTTGTTCCAGCGACCGCACGGGCGGCCTTGTAAGTATTGTCGTCGTTCAATGCAGATTGTCGTGTGGCAGAGGCACAACCCGCTGCCGTGCTGAGGATCATGATTAGCGCTGCAATTCTGGCTCGGTCGATGTTCATTGTTTGGCTCCGTTTATTTATCGCCGCGCTGTCTGCGGTGTCAGAGTCCAATGTAGGGCTTAGCGTTCAAAGTGGCCTGATGCGCTTCTAAGGGTTGCTCGAGTTTTGCTGATGATTAGCTAATCATGCGCTGATGAACACGTAAGTCCTTGTTTCCATAGGAAGAGGGTATACTCACGTATATCAGGGCAAGCGCAGAATTATGAGGAGCATGGATATGACTGCAGACGGAAAACTTATGGATATGTTGACGGGATATGCGGCGGCACATCAGCACCCATTTAACATATTCGTGCATATGATCGGGATCCCGACAATCTTGCTGGGTGTGTTGATCCCGTTGACCTGGATTGGCTTTGAAGTGGCTGACGTACGGGTATCATTAGCTCACATTCTGATACTGGGTTTTTTTCTCTTTTACCTGACGCTGGATGTTTTGTTTGCGAGCGTTTTTGCGATAGCCGCGTTTTTGTTATTGCTGCTTGCAGAAAAGCTTGGCAACTATCCGGGTAGTACGTCGTGGTATATCGCGGCGGCCTGTTTCATTGGCGGATATATCGCGCAGTTCATCGGTCACGCTGTTGAGAAATCCATGCCGGTTTTGATTAAACATCCGATTCAGGCGAATTTAGCAGCACCGTTCTTTACCGTAGTAGAACTTTTTAAACTGGCAGGTCTGCGTGAAGAGCTTTTTGATGCGGTGCAGTCGCGTATCAATTCCTGAATGTTGCTTTCAGGCGTGGCAGCAAACCGTTTATTCCAGTAGTTTTATTGTACTGGCAGTCGACCACTCAGAGAGTCTTTGCTACGATCATTGCAAATACGTTTGATCGAAAATAGTGCAGCGGTTTGACTCAGGAGATAGAAAATGAAATTGAAGCTACTGATAGGTATCTCGTTACTTGTCGCATCGCCAGCGTTTGCTGACAGTGTCGAAGATGTCGACAAGATTCTATGTTCTACGTCGCGCATTGTTGTTTGTTTTGAAGACGGGGAATGCATTGATTCACTCCCATGGGAATTCAATGTCCCTCAATTCGTGGTTATTGACACGAAGAAGAAGACCATCTCCACAACCGAAGCTAGCAATGAGAATCGATCCACGCCAATAAGGGCCATTCAACGAGAAGATGGCATGCTAATTCTGCAGGGCATTGAGGCCGGACGAGCATTTGGCTTCGTCATTGATGAAGAATCCGGTCTAATGACGGTTTCCGTCGCTCGCGATGGCTTATCGGTCTCTGTTTTTGGTGCGTGTACCAGGGCCTAGACCTGGAAGACACGATTAGAATTTGACCATATAGTCTTTAGCTTCCAGACAGACGCTAAAGGCCTTCTTAAAGTTGTCAATTTGGTCTTCGGTTGCTTCTTCGGTTGCTTCAGTCGCTTGCTTCGCTTGCTCTGCGGCCTGATTATTCGCTGAACGTGCACGCCTACGTGATGCTATGCCCACGGCGGCAGCGCCATATGCTGCACTCTCACCTGCATCGCCACCGGTAACCTCGCCGATTAATGCGCCTGCGGCCGCGCCCTTAAGCGCACCTCGAGCCCCGGCGCCCCGTGTGGCATCCTGTGTCTGTGCTACTTGCTGTTCGGCTTGTTCTTTAGCTGCATCGTTGTTTTTGCTGAGCTGGAATGGGTCTGTGCCGGTATTTGCTTCGGCAAAACTGTAGCACTCGGCTTCATCTTTCGATTGCTGACTGGCGGCTTGCCCTTCAGTCGGAAAAACAAATACTTCAATCGTGGCGGCTAATGTCTCCTGCGCAAAGCTGCTGTAGAAAGGCACTAGAAGGAAGAGTGAAACTGATATCAGGCGTAACATTGATTTTCTCCGGCTCTTAAACCTTGTCCCTCGCCAGGGACCTTTATAATGACACAAAGAATCTTTGTGCCATGTACGTTGGAAACTGCGATTGCCGATCAAAAAAAACCAGCTGGGCTATGCTACCACCAGCCGTAAGCTGAGTACCAGTCAGGACGGCGCAGCGCTTTCCGAGTAGCGAATCGAGAGTACCGTCAATCTCATCAACTTCTCGCCGGTTATTATCACTACTTCGTCATCGACGCATTTTTTGTGTAAGGCCTTGGCAAGCGGTGAGTCCATGCTGATTGCAGACTGCTTGGCATCGGTTTCATCGGGGCCGACAATCCGATACCTCAATTCATCACCATTTTCATCTCGCAACTCCACAATTGCACCAAAGTAAATCGCGTCACCGCGCGGAGTTTCTCTGACGACATTCAAGGTTGGCAGTCGCTTTTGCAGGTAGTGGATACGTCTGTCCAAACCGCCAAGTTCTTTCTTGCGGTAGATATACTCTGCGTTCTCGGAGCGATCGCCTTCGGCCGCCGCTTCTGCCAATGCCTTGACAACCCCACGGCGGCGGAGCCAAAGCTCATCGAGCTCTGATTGTAGTGCTACAAATCCTTGTGGCGTGATGTAGGCCGACATAGGAGTCGCGGGTGGTCGCCAACGTCCCATCTGGATTACCCCCAAGTGTTGGATTTAATAGTGATTCTACATTTAGACCATAAAGAGCCGCCACCTTGCGACATCGACGGCTAAAAAGCTTCACCAACTGAAAGGTGAATCGCGTCACTATCGGTCGAACGGGCATAGTCGAGTCGAATATTTATTCTTTTGGCTGCCAGCACCATGAAGCGCACACCAAGACCATAACTGGGAATTACTTCTCTATCCCGCAATCCGGTGTATGTATCGCCTGCGTAACCAGCGCCGGCAAATCCGACCAGACCCCAGCGCTTGTTCATCTGCCAGCGGGCTTCCAACTGACCAGATGCCGATACCTGACCAAGATAATCAGTTGCCGAAAAACCGCGAAGTTTGATTGTGCAGGCATCCCACAATGGTGCCGTGCCGCTTCGTATGCAGCCCTGCATCTCCCACGCAAGAATGCTCGAGTCCGTTAGTCGATGGTAGGAGCGGTAAGCCGCGCTGTATGACTGGTAGGTCTTGTTGCTCCCAAGTGTTTCATCATTGAATATCGCATCGAACTGGAGGTGGCTTCCGCTGTAGCTATTTATCGGCATGTCACGCGAATCGTATTCTAGTATCAGGCCCAGGCCTGCCGAGCGCACATCAGGCTCAGAATCGAAATTCTCCACTGATGTAAACGCCTCGATGCTCTGTTCGGCGTCAATAACTCGCGTTTGAACGCCGCCATACCAGTTCCCCTTAATGTTTCTGGCGACCTTAGCAAATAGGAAGGCTCCGTTAATTCGCCAGGCCAGCGAACTTTGCGCATCGGACTCTTCCGGGGTTCCCAATGAGAGCCTCAGATCAGCCATACCGATTGCGCCGGTGAAGCGCCACCGATCTTCATTCCAGTAATTTTGCTGCACAAGGGCGAAGGCCTTGCTGTCATTGCTGGTGTACATGCCGGCCGCTGCGGTAACCGACGCAGGCTGCAGTTTCTTCTGCTCTGCAGTTTGCGGGTAAAAATAGGCCGCACCAACGACCAGGCCGGAGTCCAGTGTTGGGTTCGATATCGGGATAGGAACGACGACGAGGTCGCCGCGCTGCAGCTTCAGGCTGGTGTCGTCCTGCCGTATGTCGGGTGCAACTCCGGGGCGAGTATCTGTGCTGCTTTCCTGTGCGAAAGCGAGCGGGCCATTGAAGAATGCAAGGGCAACAGCTGTGGCAATGCATTTCAAAAGCAGCAGTCGATGGACGCGACTCGCATCGGTTTTTCCTGAAACGAGTCTTTCGAACCTGTCTGTGCGGCGGGGCGTTTGCATGGTTTACAATCTATATTATCCACGAATGATGGGCGGAGAACGCGAGCTTGTGCGGTGCTTTCGGCGTCACCCGATTGATTCACAACTCAATCAAATTAGATTCATTATTGTGAGCTTGGTTTCATTCTGATCTTAATAAGCATTACAGCAGTGGACATACCAACTACCACCAGTACGCCGCTTGCAAAAATGACGTTGCTATAGTCATCAGCAATTATTAGCCATCCCATTAATGCCGGACCCAAAGAATAACCCGCTTTCGCAACCGACATTAGCAGCAGTACCAGTCCGCCGGATTTGTCGATGATATTGAGGCCGCCGAGTAATGATGCCATGCCCATGGCCCAAAAAAATTGCAGCATGCAAACAGCAACAAGGAACATTATATTACTTGAAGTAGTGGCGAAAACGATCAGCATGATCACCTCACCGACAATAACCATAATAAATGGACTCAACATTCCCGCGGCGTCCGCAAGCCAGTTTTTGGCTAGCCCGCCGACAATGCCAAGATAGGAAGAAACAGCAAGGGCAAACCCGATTTGAGTGGTCGTTAGATCGGCGACCAATCCAATGCGTTCCAAGAATGCCCAGAGTCCACCTTGAGCCATAAAAAACAACAGCGCGCCCGCCAGCGCCAATGAGCTTGTAAGAATTGTATTCTTTTGTTTTTCCTGCGCGGAGATTCTGTTTAAACCCCGGGTTGGTAAAAACGCTAGTGATACGAAAGCAGTCGCTCCCAGGATGATCAGTGCGAACAAGAAACCGTCAAGACCCCAGATTTCTCTGATACTCGGGAGGAGCAGATATCCAGCGCTTGATACTGTCATCTGACATGCGACCCAATAGCCAAATATACGGTCCGCGTTCTTGCTGTCACTCTGGCAAGCGAGACCAACCGCCAACAACGCGCCGCTCGCGGCGCCGACCACAAATCGACTTACAAGCATCGGCCAATATTCAGTAATGCCGGTCGAAGCCCAGTTGGCAGCCATGAAAGCTATGGTGGCCAGGATGGAAACGGTGACCCAATTGACTCGCCGCACCCAAAATATGCCCAATCCGGATGCCATAGCGACGCCAGCCATCTCGGCCGCAGCGATATAGCCGGCCTGCTTTTCGATAAAGCCCAATTCATTGATGATGCCGCCGACCATCAATGGCAGGAACAGGATTCCAAGCGTTCCGATCACGGTCATCCACATGGCCGCGACTACGGTGCTTATCTTGTTAATCTTTGCGATCAGTTCCGGATCGTTTGACTGCGATGAACTGAGTGCTGCTGCTTCGGTAACCACGTTCGCTGTATTCCCATTTTACTGAGCCAAATCCTACATCGTGCCTGAAACGATCACCATGTTTATTCCTGCCTTTGTGCGTGTGATTGTATTCGCAGAGGAGGTACAATTGGTGAAGGTGTACTGGCAGAGTAATAATTATGGTCACACAAGTTGATGAGATTCGAGATGCCTTGACCAAGGTCAAGGCAATGTCGGCAGATCGTGCGACCGCAATGCCCGCTGGGTACTACACGTCAGAGGACTTTACGGACCTCGAAGCAGAGCAGGTTTTTCGTAAGGACTGGGTCTGCCTTGGGCGTGCCGACGAAGTGAAAGAACCGGGCGATTTTTTCACGACCGAATTGATTGGCGAACAGTTATTGGTCACGCGAGGCAAAGACGAGGCCATCCGGGTGTTGTCGAATGTATGTCGTCATCGCGGCAATATGGTTGCCTCCGGACGTGGCAAAAAATCGCGCTTCAGCTGCAGTTACCATGCCTGGACTTATGATCTGGAAGGGCAACTACTGGCCGCACCGCTAATGTCGGAGGTCGAAGGATTTAAGACCTCGAATTTTAAGCTGCCATCGTTCAAGACAGAGGTGTGGGAAGGTTTCTTGTTCGTCAATTTGGATGGCAACGCAGAGCCTCTTGCTCCACGCTTAAGTAAGCTGATGCCGTTTATAGAAAATTATGACGTCGCTGATCGAATTCACGGCTTCACCGAAGAGACGACCTGGCAAACGAACTGGAAGTGTTTGGCGGAGAATTTCATGGAAGGCTATCACTTGGATGTAACCCATCCAAAGACATTACGGCCCCTTACACCAACGGGCCTGTGCGAATATGTGCCGTCCGATGGGAACTTCAATGCGTACTATTCGTACTACGATCCGAAGTATCCGGAGCGTGGTCCATTTCCGCCGAATCTAACTGCCAAAGAAAAGCGCTGCTCATTTATGTTCGGCGTATTCCCGAATCTCGTTGTGGCAGCCGCGCCAAACGTCTTGATATTTTTGTGCCTAAGTCCGAACTCAAGCAACGCAGTTAATATTCGCTGGGGCATGTCCTCGCTCCCTGAGACTGAGGGTGTAAGCGACGAGCAGCGCGATTTTATGAATCAGGTTAATGCGGAAGACAAACTCAAACTGGAAACGCTGCAGAAAGGTTTGCAGTCTCGCTATTACCGTTCCGGCCCGTTGGCCAAGCAGGATCTTGAAGGCACAATCTTCGACATGTATCGGTATATGGCGACTCGTCTTGGCAGTGACGTAGCGCTTGATTGAGTAAGCGCCTACGGGCTGAGTTCTTCGCCAAGTGCCTGAGTCAGGGGTTGTAGGTACTCGCTATATTCTTTCCACTGCTGCAAGCCCTGTTGATAGATAGGCTGCCTGACCTGTTCTGAACTTGGCGTACGGACCAATCGCTCTGTCTTGTGAAACTCAAGGCATGCTGATTGCATTTCGAGGCCACAAAACTCCAGCATGCGCGATACTTGTGATTCCAGGTCGGCGACGACATCCTCGTATTGAACTCGCAGTATCTGTCCGGGAAGTACCTGGTCCCAATGCTTCATCAATCGCACATAGTCTTTGTAATATTGTCCGATTTCCTGCAAACCGTAGGTGTAAGCCTGGCCTTGAGCAAACAATTGCTTGAAACCACTAAAACAACAGGCCATTGGTTCGCGACGAGCATCAATGATTTTTGCGTTCGGCAAAATCATCTTGATTAGCCCGATATGTCGGAAGTTGTTCGGCATCTTATCGATAAAGAACGCTGCGTCGGCACGATGGATTTTGGTT
>CAJQPL010000066.1 GCA_905480215.1 uncultured Woeseiaceae bacterium
GTGGTAGATCAATGTAACCCGATGCCAGATAGGCGCCGGCACCAGAACCGCTAAGACCACCACGCGGCAGAGTCGATAGATCGCAAATCGACAACCGGCGCGCCGCCTCTTGTTCCAGGATCGGCGTCTGGTATTGACCAACAAGCAGCTCGTCGCCGACATCTACAAATGTCGCGCCATCCTGCAGATGGCGTCTATAGAGCGGTGAGCGCCGCAACACCGAATCAGGTTTCGTGAAATTCATGACGGCAACTCCTGACGCGAGTTATCGGGGTCGAAGAATGGCAAAGTTACAACCGTTGCTGTCGTTAGTGCGCCCTCATCGCAGCGAATCGTCATCTTTGTCCCCGGCGCGCAGCTCTCGGTATCCACATACGCAAGCCCGATAAGCTTATCAAGTGTGGGTGAGTGCCCCGACGACGTGACCCGTCCAAGCAGTCGTTCCCCGTCTACGACCAAATGACTTTCCAGCGGCATCGCCGCATCAGTATCATCGACAGAAAATCCAACCAGAGTGCGCTGTTGAGGACGGGCTGCGTGAATATCCAGACTGCGCTTACCGACGAAATAGGGCTTCGCTTTGGCAATCGCCCAAGTCATCTGCAACTCCATTGGCGTGGTCGTCGCATCAGTGTCCTGACCGATTATAATGTGACCTTTTTCGAGACGCAGCATTCGTTGCGCTTCAATACCGACCGGTCGAATACCGGCGTCAGCACCCGCCGCCATTAATGCATCCCAAAGCGCTTCACCGCAGTGCTGCGGCGCATGAATTTCATAACCCAGATCGCCGACAAAACCAACACGCAGGACACGAACGTCAATTCCTGCAACCTTGCCCAAACGCACACCAAGATAAGGGAACGCCGCCGCACTAAGGTCTATGCCGTCACACAGGGGTTGCAGAACCTCCGCTGCGCGCGGCCCAGCAATATTTACGCCGCAGTAAGCGCTGCTTACATTGGCCAGACAAACGTCGAGATGCCACTGCGCATTGCGTTGCAGCATGTGCCGATATACACGATCAACGCCGCTGGTTGTTGCCGTCACATAGTAGTGTTCCTCGGACAATCGGCAGGCTACACCGTCATCGACTACTACTCCCGCGTCATTGGTCATTAACGCATAGCGGACTGTGCCTGGCGCTTGCTTCTTGTAAGCGAAGGTATAAATGCGATTTAAGAATTCAGCAGCATCGGGGCCCATGACCTCGATTCCGCCGAGCGTCGACACGTCAATCAAACCGACCGATTTTCTGACCTGACTAACCTCATCGCGAATAGCGCTTGCAGCATCATTGCCGTAGTACGCCGGTCGGTACCAATTGCCAGCCAGCAGGAAGTTTGCACCAGCCTCGACGTGCCGTTGATGCATATTGGTACGCAAGGCAGGATGAAACTGTCGGCCCGCGCAATGCGCCAGCGTTTCTGCGGAGAATGGCGGACGCGCCGTTGTAACGCCGGTTTCCGCTACCGACTTCTGGGTCGCTTTCGCAACCAGCCGCGCCGCTGCCAACGCGGAGTGGCGCCCCTGCGAGGGTCCCATACCGCAGGTCGAGTAGCGTTTCACCAATTGGATGTGTTCATAACCTGAATACGTCGCATCTATGATGTCTTTAATTTTCAGGTCTTCGTCAAGATCAACAAACTCATTGCCCTGCGGGTGCGCAAATATCGGCCAGTGATGATTCGGCACTGGCTCACCGTTAGTCCAGGTACCGGCAACCGAGCCCGATAGGTCAAAACCTTCTGGCAATCCGTGAATAGAAAATGATGCGCTGGCATCGTCGTAGTTCAGATCCCCACCAATCTGGCAGGCCAACTGGTAGGCCGGCATAAAACCAACTGACATGCATAATAGATCGCACTCAATAGTCGTTGGCTGATCGCCACACTGGCCCTCTGAGATGATGGATCGGACCTCAACTGAGGCCAAACGGCCGTGCCTGGATGACGCCGAAAATACCGTAGCAGCGGAAATTATTTTTGTGCCGGATTTTGCTACAGCAAGGGCGCGGCTATCGCTTACCGGTGTGTCACGCAGCTCAACCACTGCAGCAATTTCGACGCCCGCATCAATTAGATCCAGCACAACACCGTAGGCATCATCATTACCCGCGAGCACAAGCGCGCGCTTACCAGGACGTACGCCATACATCTTGATCAGACGCTGCGCCGCCGAACCCATCATGACGCCGGGAACATCATTATTGCGAAACAGGGCCGGCTGCTCCATCACACCGGAACACAAGACCACCCTGCCCGCACGTAATTTGTGTAATCGATTTTTGCTGACGAGAGATAACCAGTTATCCGCAAAACAGCCATTGGCAATTGTGTCCGTCATGACTTCTATGTTTTGCGTTGCCAGTACCTTGTCGACAAGCTCAATGCGTAACCTGGCATCGATCGCCGCATCGGCTTCGATACGCGAATAATTTAGTGATCCGCCGAGTGTCGGATTTTCGTCGATTAGCAAAACCTCGGCACCGCTTGCTGCTGCATCAAGCGCTGCAGCGAGCCCCGCTGGACCAGCGCCAACTACGGCGACATCGCAAAATCGATAACGCTTATCAAAGCCCTCTGCACGATAGTTTGTATCAATACGGCCAAGACCCGCTTTACGGCGAAAGTACTTGGCCCAAAGTTCCCAGACGCCACGCGGCCGGTAGAATGCATGATAGTAAAAGCCAACTCCGAGAAAGCGCGAAAAATAGCCAACCCAGCTACCGCGATCCCGCTTCAGGCTGCCGCTGTAGTTTTGCCCGAATACGGCAAGCCCCGCAGATATCGGCTTGCGATCCGCCAGGCAATTTGGCTCGCCAGCGATTTGCACCAAGGTATTCGCATCCTGTCCAGCCATTGTTAGTGCTGCACGCGGCCGGTGGTACTTGAATGAACGACTCAGTATCCATTGGTCATTGGCTGCTAGCGCACTGGCAATCGTATCTCCTTCAAATCCCTCATATTGTTCGCCTTCGAACTCAAAAAGCACAGGACGTCGCCGGTCCAGCAACAAACCGAAAGTATCTGCCAGACGATTAACCTGACTCACCGGTCACGCTCGATCGATTCAAACTCAGCGACGGTGTAGGTGCGTATAATCTCGTCGCTGACCGTATTGCGCTGTGCCACAAACCAATACGAAGTCGCCGTGTGGTACCACCACTCAAACACAATGCCTGCCGCATTGTCGTCAAAGTAGACGAAGTCGGCCCAGTCGCGCTCGCTACTATTTACCGGCTCCAAACGATACTCGCCGCCATAAGTGAATTCGCTAATATTACGGTAGCCATTTGCAGGACAAAGTAAGCGCTTCATTAGTGGCTCGCAGCCGTGGCGCCGGTTTCATCAAGCGCCTGGAATCGATAGAACCGCTCAAGGTCAAACGGTCGAATAAGGTCCGGTGTCACGCCCGTTGCGATCAGTTGCGCCATCGTCTGACCACAAATTGGCGTCGCCTTGAAGCCCCAGGTACCCCAGCCGGCATCAAGATAGTAATTTTTAATCGGACTAGGCCCCATAATTGGGCTGTAGTCGGGCGTCATGTCAGTAATACCTGCCCACTGTCGCAAAATCTTCGCCTGTGCCAGGAATGGAAACAACTCAAGGGTGCCATCCGCAAGCGATTCCTTTTGCTCTAGCGTCGAACGCGTGTTGTACAAAGGGTAATCATCCGAGCCGCCACCGATAACGAACTCACCACGCGATGTTTGTTGCACGTAGACGTGCAAATGCGGTGAGCTAACGAGAGGAACGAGCAACGGCTTGTAGGGCTGTGTAACCATAGCCTGCAGTGGAAAGGTCTTGATGGGCAGGCGAATACCCGCCATCTGTGCCAACAAGGAACTGCAGCCAGCAACCGCTTGCACCGCGATCTTGCAGCCGACCCTGCCGCGATTCGTTTGTACAGACTGAACCGCACCATCGCTGATATCGATACCCTGCACCTCAGTTAACTGGTGTAACTCAACACCCCGTTCGCAGGCTCCTCGCATATAACCCCAGACCACGGCATCGTGACGCGCTGTTGCGCCATCCGCATGCCACAGCCCGCCGACAATGGGAAAGCGTGCGCTTTCATTCATGCTGAGACTCGGCACCAGCTCGCGAATTTCCGCTCGATCGAGCAATCGCGAACGCACGCCGAAATGACTGTTCATTTCCGCGCGCCAACGAAAATTACGTATCGCCGCATCACTATGTGCGAGTGTCAACTGACCGCGCTGTTCGAACATGACGTTGTAGGAAAATTCGTTGCTCAGATTAGCAAACAGGCTTAATGAGTCACGGTAAAACTTAATGCCTTCTTCTGTCAGATAATTAGAGCGAATAACCGCAGTGTTGCGTGCGGTATTACCCCCGCCCAAATACGCTTTATCGAGGACAGCAACATCTGTGATGCCATGATATTTGGCGAGGTAGTAGGCGATCGCAGCGCCGTGACCACCGGCGCCAATGATGACAACGTCGTAGTGCTTCTTGAGGTCTCTGGCCGACGAAAAATGTGGCTTGCGGGCGCTGGCTGACCTCAATCCATTTTTTATCAGGTCGAACGGCATGAGTACGCCAAAATTGAGTGGACGACAATCTTCGGCCCGCGCCTGACGCAGGTCAATAACTGGATGGGGTTATAAGAAAAACTAAGGCTTCGTGGGAATTGATCTAATGCTAATCAAGCACATACAGCTGTCGACAAGCTATTGCTTTTGTTCGCCTCGTTTTCGACGTTCTTCACTCGGAGAGTATTGATAAAACTCCTTATAGCTCTTACTAAAGTGCGAGCTGGAGCCAAATCCTGTTTGCGTGGAAATCTCAACAAGGCTCATATTGGTTTGACGCAGAAACTCCCGCGCACGAAGCAGCCGAACTTCCAAATAGTGTCGCGAAGGCGTGCAGCCTAGATAGCGCTGAAAAAGGCGCTGCAATTGCCGTCGCGACAAACCGATATAGTCGGCCAGCTCCGACTGACTAATCGGTTCCCTGACGTTCGCTTCCATTAATTCGACCGCAATGATCAACTTCTCGGACTGGTTGCCGACAGTATGCCGCAAGGGCACGCGCTGCCTGTCGCCAATCTCACGGACGTGATCGTAAACGAATTGCTCCGCGACACCGGCGCTGACAATCGCCCCGCATTGTTTTCGGATCAAATGCAGCATCATATCGACCGGCGCTGTGCCACCTGAGCTGGTCATGCGATTTTGATCAATCGTATAGACGCTACGAGTAACGCGCACGCGGGGAAAAGAGTCGGCTAAGGATGCAATATTCTCCCAATGAGTACTGCAACTATGATCATCCAACAGTCCGGCTTTCGCCAACAAATAGCTGCCGGTACAGATCGCGCCAAGCACAATCCCTCGCCGATCTGCGTTAACTAGCCAGCGAGACACAGCCTCGCTTGCCTGCTCCTCGGTACGCCGCCCGCCACATACGATTATCGCGTCGAGATCTGTAAGTACATCCGGGTCAGCAATACCGCAATCAACATTGATAGAGACGCCCCCACTGCAGCTAACGTCGTTGCCAGTTTCCGAGATGATTCGCCATTCATAAACAGCTTGCTCGCAGAGACGGTTCGCCATGCGCATTGGCTCAATGGCTGAAGACATTGAGATCAAGGTGAAATCCTTAACCAGCAAGAATCCGAATCGAGTCGGTAGCTTGTTCATTCTGCGAAGTATGGATGGGAGCTAACCCGAACTCAATGTAATCGAGTCGTCTCAGCGGGCGCTAAAGTCGATGCCGAATTCGCGGCCAGCGCTATGCAGCCATTTCACCAGATACTCCGCGAAGCTTCGACGCACAACGATATCGAAACTTCCTGCGTCATCGATTCGTGCTATCAGAACCGCTGCTTTCGCAAGCCCGGCCTGAGCGCAGCTGCCAACTGCGAACTTGTCGGCCGCCAGATCCAGCGTACAGCCCTTAGCCAGCAACTGTTCCACCGCGGCGCCGGACAAACGCAGAACGACCTGTCCGCCGCTAACATCGTTGGCAAACTTCAGCGCGCGAGTATCAAGGCGGTCTTTGCCTGGCGCAATAATCAACCACTCGTTCGGGCCAAGCCAGAAAATACGCTGTTCCCCACGAAGCCGTGAAGAATTTGTCGCCAACGGCAGGGGTTGCTGAAGTACCTTCTCAGCGCTAGCAAGAAATTCATCATCACTAGCGTCGCCGCGCAAATTAATATGTGCGAAATCGCTGAGAATTGATACTTTGACGCCCGCATTGACCGACGAGCCAGTGTCTGAACTTCGTAAATACGATTCCAGGCCGTGCTGTTTAGCAAGCACCTCAGTCATTTTGACGCTCGCCCTTTTGGTCGTAGAATACCGGTGCAACAACACTGACCGCGGTTCGCGTTCCATTTGCTGATACCGCAACAATTGCTTCTCCGTGCCGCGCACGACCGTCTTCAAGCAAAGCCAATGCGATTGGATGACCGAGACATGCGCTCCAATAGGCTGACGTCACGTGACCACACATCGGTACCGGAATGGCCGCATCCGGATTTATGACCAATTGCGAACCTTCTGCCAAGACCGTCTTATTATCAGTACTGATCAGCCCGACCAACTGCTTTCGATCCTTTCGCTGTGTGTCGGGCCTTGCCAGTGAGCGCTTGCCCAGGAAGTCCTTGTCTTTTGCAAGCAGCCAGTTCAATCCGGCATCCGCTGCACTTACCGAACCATCCGTATCCTGGCCGATGATCACAAAGCCCTTCTCGGCTCTTAGCACATGCATCGTCTCTGTTCCGTAAGGTGTAATATCAAACTCGCGCCCGGCATCCATCAACAAGCGCCACATTGACAGTGCGAAATTACTATCTATATTTATTTCGAACGCAAGTTCGCCGCTAAAACTTACGCGAAATAATTGCACCGGCGTCGCCGCCAATCGGGTATCGCTAACGCTCATAAACGGAAACTTAGCGTTGCTAAGGTCAAGTTCGCAGCCGACTTTTTCTAACAAGCGGCGACTATTCGGGCCGACGACTGCAATCGTCGAGAAATGGTCGGTAACAGATGTCAGATAGACATCGAGCTCCGGCCATTCGGTTTGCAGCCACAGCTCCAGCCAGCTCAGCACATTGGCAGCGCCGCCCGTTGTTGTCGTCAAATAGAAATGCTGCTCGCCAAGACGCGCCATGACACCGTCGTCCATCAGCATGCCATCTTCACGCAGCATAACGCCGTAAGCGCACTTGCCGATCTTCATCTTGCCAATGTTATGCGTATAGATGCGTTCAAGAAACTCAACCGCATCGGGTCCGCGAACATCGATCTTGCCTAAGGTCGATGCATCCATCATGCCGATGGATTTGCGTGTCGCCAAACATTCGCGTGCGACAGCATGCTTGATATCCTCATCACCAGTAGGAAAATACCAGGGTCGATGCCATTGCCCGACAACCTCCATTGGCGCGCCAGCCGCCTCGTGCCATTCATGAATGGCTGTTTTCCTCAGTGGTTCAAAAAGCGCGCCGACATTTTCTCCGGCTAGAGTAGCGAAAGTAACCGGGGTGTAAGCCGGGCGAAACGTTGTCGTTCCTGTTGCGGCAATACTTTGACCCAGGCACTCCGCCAGCACAGCCATGCCATTGATGTTTCCCAACTTGCCCTGATCCGTGCCGAAGCCAAGCGCGGTATAGCGTTTAACGTGCTCTACGTTGCGGTAGCCCTCGCGAACCGCCTGGCGAATGTCAGCAACACTTGTATCGTTCTGAAAATCGACAAATTGCTTGGGACAGCGATCCGCATCCGCCTCTGCCGGAACTCGCCACAAAGCTTCTGTTGCGTTGTTCCTAAGCTTTACCGTAGTGGGTGCAGCGAACGCCTCTACCGCGAATCCACACAGTGTCGCCGCAGCGTGTCCAGCGTCAAGGCCTTCCTGCAGACATTCTCCAAGCGACCATTTGCCGTTCGCGGCGCCCACCGAGCAGCATTGCTGGGTCGTTTCCCCCGGCACAAAACAATGCAATTTTTCATCCCATCGATTGCGACCGCCGCTATGCGAATGCAGATGCACTGCTGGACTCCAGCCACCCGACACCGCGAGCAAGTCGCAATCAATGCTGATGCCTGCATCAACAGTCGCAGACGCGTCACCGGACCACTTTGCAATACGCACACCATGCAGACGTTTGCCGCCATTCGCATCGATTACAATATGGCTTTGCAATACCGCGATCCCCATTTTTCGGACGACATCGCCCAGTGCGCCAGCACCGTCCTTGCGACTATCAATAATGGCTTCGACCTTGATACCCGCGGCAGCCAGATCTATCGCAGCCTGATATGCCGAATCATTGTTTGTGAATACAACCGCGCGTTGCCCAGGCGCAGTCGCATAGCGCTGCACATAATTTGAAACCGCTGACGCTAACATCACCCCCGGCCTGTCGTTGTTGCAAAACACCAGCGGCCGTTCAAATGCGCCTTGCGCAATGACAACCTGTCGCGCACGAACACGCCAAAGTCTTTGCCTCGGGCCCTTCCTGTCAGACTGTGGCAAGTGATCCGTACAACGCTCTGCGATCGCCAGGAAATTGTGATCGTAGTAGCCAAATACGCTCGCGCGCGGCAGCACAGTCACATTGCTCATCGCCGCAAGGGTTGCACAGGTACTTGCCAGCCATTCGGCAGCGGATTGATCGCCAATTTTTTCGCCGCTGTACAGCAGCTGCCCGCCCAACTCATTTTGTTCATCGGCAATGATGACTTTTGCGCCAGCTTTGCCCGCCGCCACGGCAGCCATCAGACCTGCGGGTCCGGCGCCGGCAACCAGTACATCGCAGTGCGCATTCAAGTGTTCATAGTGATCGGGATCCGCATCGCGCGGTGCCACTCCGAACCCGGCCGAGTTTCGAATAAGGCGTTCAAAAGTATGCCAAAGCGCTTTCGGGAACATGAATGTCTTGTAGTAAAACCCTGCCCCAAACAGCCTCGACAATCGGTCATTGAGTGCCGCGATATCAAAATTTACACTAGGCCAACCTTTGGTCGAGCGGGCTACAAGTCCTTCATACAATTCGACCTGTGTTGCGCGGAGATTGGGCTGCGTAACTGCGCCCTCATCAATTTGCATGATGGCATTCGGTTCTTCGGCGCCGCTACCGATAATGCCCCTCGGTCGGTGCAGCTTGAAACTTCGACCGACAACAGAAATGCCATTTGCCAACAATGCTGATGCCAACGTATCGCCGCGAAAACCCTGGTAGGACTTGCCGTTGAAGTTGAAATTAATGGGCGAGCCTCTATCGAGGCGACCGCCGTTGCTGAGGCGCGATCCCGTCATGAGCCACCATCAAGTTTGCAGCTGCTGCTGATAACATAGCTAACAGTGTCGCGTTCAACGACGAACCAGCGGCGGCAAC
>CAJQPL010000067.1 GCA_905480215.1 uncultured Woeseiaceae bacterium
TGAAACCCTCTTTTTGCCGATAGACGCAATTTGCTGGAACGTGACGTGCGGCTATTTCCTTTAACATGACCTTGGTGGTCCTGTTGCTGACCTTAAGCCTGTCCGGCACGCGAAACGCCAGCTCAACGAGATTCTTATCCAAAAACGGGACACGCGCCTCCAATGACACGGCCATCGACATCCGGTCGACTTTGGTCAATATATTGTCGCTTAGATAGCTCTTAACATCGACGTAGAGACTCCGATCCAAATCGGTTCGATCTCCTGCCCGTTCAAAGAGCTCGACAATGTGTGCGTCCGACGGCGTTTGCAGATCGCGTAACGCGTCGCCTGTGAACAGCGCATTCCGAGTGTCATCATCAAGAAACTTACGCCATCTGCAGTGTTCGAGTGCTGGCGACAATGCCGCACCCTCGATAAATCGTTTCGCCTTGTTTATCAGGCCCTTCTTGGCTGCTCTGGGCCGTAATCTGTTGACCAACGGTTCGATTAATCCTTTACGCATTGCACCCGGAATCGCGCCATAGCGCTTCGCCATGGCATTCGCGACGTAAGTTTCATAGCCGCCGAACAACTCATCGGCACCGTCACCACTCAATGCAACGGTGACATGTTCTCGTGCCAACCTGGACACGAGAAACGTGGGAAATATGGAGAAGTCGCCAATTGGATCGTCCAGATGAAACATCAGGGAATCAAATAGATCCACAACATGTGGCTGAATGACTTCGGTGACGTGATTGAGACCAAGATGCTCCGCTACCTCATTGGAATACTTCAATTCATTGTAAGACGGGTCGTCAAAACCGATGCTGAATGTCCTCGCACGACCCATTGCGGATGCGACGATAGATGAATCTACGCCCCCGGACAGAAACGCTCCCAACGGAACGTCGCTGACCATCTGCGCCCGAACGCTCTCGACGATTTGCTGCTCGACTTCATCCGTCCATTCCGCAGCACTTTGTAGCGTGCCTGGATTATCAGGAACATCCCAGTATTCGGTCAGGCTCGAGCGGCCGGTCACCAAATCAAGGCTCAACATCTCTCCTGGTTTGAGCTTCTGTACCCCCTTCATCATGGTGTCGGCACCGGGCACATATTCCCAGGTCAGAAACTGATTCACCATGTCCACCTCCAACTCCGGCCTGAACAGACCACTGGCAAGAAGTACCTTTACCTCAGAGCCCCAAACCAGGAAGTCATTCGATTGCAGGTAGTAGAGCGGCTTGACGCCGAGGTGGTCACGGATGAGATGCAACTTGTTCGTCGTGGAATCATGGAGAGCGATCGCAAACATGCCGTTGAGGTGATTTGGAAATTCTGCACCAAACTCCTCATATGCATGAACAATTGTTTCAGTATCGCCCGACGTACGGAACGTATGGCCTTTTTGGCTTAGCTCTTTTCGCAGCTCACGGTAGTTGTATATCTCTCCATTGACTACGGCCCGAACACTCCTGTCTTCATTGAAAATCGGTTGCTTACTGCCGGCCAGATCGATAATTGACAGCCGTCGCATTCCCATTCCGACGTTACTTGCGATATCAATACCATCGTCATCCGGTCCTCTGTGCCGAATCACGGAACACATGCGCTCGAGTTGCTCTTGGGTCACGCGTGAACTTCGGGAGAGACTTGCCACTCCGGCGATTCCGCACATCAGCGCAGTCCGTTCAACAACGTGCTTACCTTGCTTACGTAAGACTCCCGGGAATACTCCTTTTCGTACAAACGCATCGCGTTTTCCGTTTTGACTTTTGCAGCATTGTGGTCTGACATTGCCGTAATCATAGCTGCGCCGAATGCTTCAACTTCTGGGTCCGTCAGAAACGCCACGTCATCGTTCAAAACCTGTGTGTGGGAGCGGATATTAGTCGCTACAAGCGGAATGCCACTCGCGAGCTGTTGATAAATTTTGAGTGGCGTGTTTGTACCTTCCGTGCGCGGTGACAAAAGCGCGTCGGCTGATCTAATGTACGCGTGTGCCAAGCGTTGCGAAAGGGTACCTGTAAATCGGCAGTGGTCTCCCAGGCCCTCTTTCTCAACCAGTCTCTTATAACTATCAATTTGTATCGCGGTGCCACCAACAATGAGAAGAAAAGCATCCGGCCGTCGCTGAACCACCTTCCCAAATGAACGTATTAACAAATCAATTCCCTGGTAGTGCTCGAAAGTTCCAGCATAAACAAAGCAATATCGATCAACCGGCAGATCGATAATATCCTCAGAGGATTGCTGCATTTCTCCATCTGTCACATCGCCCTTCAGCTTTACGAGCTCATGAATCGAATTCTCGATCAGATGATGCTTATTCGGATCTTCGATAATTTCGCAAACGTAAGTTGCCAGTTCCGGGCAAATCGTTATGACGGCATCTGCAGCGTTGATAGAGCTACGCTCCAGCTTCTTGAAAATATTGTGGATCATCTGCGACTTGGTGTAATCAAAATTTGTAAGCTGCTCGGGGAGACTTGAATGCATCTCGTAAACGAGCTTGAATCGGAAGATCGGTTTCAAAAACCGACAGAAGAACACTGCTTCTTCATGAGCAAAGACGACATCGTATCGGTGCCGAATCAAAAGCCAAACGGTTCGAGCGGCCAGGAATATATCCAATAAAAGCTTAAGCATGGAAGGTCCAGTCTTGACGTGCCCAAGCCACGAAAATCTGGGACCGCGATAAATGCGTACGTTCGGAAAATCTGGATTGAGGCCTTCACCATAAGTCAACAAGTCAATATCCGCACCCAACTCCGATAGAACAAGCGCTCGGTAATAGACGCTAAGCGGCGTTCCCCGTGGAGTGAAAAACGGTTGCGGTGAAATTACGAGGCAGCGCATCAGCTCGCGCTCCGGCGATTGCTTACGCGAGTAACATACTGCATAGCGACCTGATTACGCACGAAGCGAAGCGGAGATTCCAGCGAACCGTAACAATGAATGTCGCCATCGCCCTGTTGCAACTTTGTTCGCAGCCCGTTCCAGACACCCTCGCGATATGATAAATCGTCAATGTAGAAACCAAAAGAACCGGCTCTATCGTACTCGGACTTAAACGGTAACGGATCGCTGCCCGGAAGTATTCTCATGGCTGATCCACTCGCTGCAGTGAATTCTGCAGGGGTCGGCATCAATCCGGGTCGCCCGCTATTGTCGCCGAGATATAGTGAGCCATCGTCAAACTTTTTAATCAAGTTTGCGACGATGTCTGATCTCTGACCTAACCATTTTCCAAATCCCCACGGCAGAACCGGAATAGCGCCGGAATCGATAACTGACTGGACAACATCGGACACCGCCAACCCATCATCCCATTTTTGGACTGAGCCCAGGGCCAGAATTTCCAATCTTTCTGCCGTCACCATTTGACGACCAGCAACTAATTCAATTTCGCCAAGATCCGGATGATCGGCAATTAGACTCATATCGTCATTGCTAAGTCTAATGCTCCAAAACTTCTCCGACATTGCTGCGTTTTCTGGTTCGGTATCCACCCGTCTCGCAAGTTCTCCGAACTTGTCAGTTCCGTAAGATTCGGTCAAACACAATACGTACTTG
>CAJQPL010000068.1 GCA_905480215.1 uncultured Woeseiaceae bacterium
GGGCAGGCCACGACCGGAAAACAAATTCTTGCGTGTTGTGTTCTTCACTTCCAAAACTCCATTTTCAAAGTCAGCTGCCTGAAAAAGTATCGCGGCTGGTCCTGTTTTATATTATCGACCCTGTAAAATCGTTAACGGATAGGTCCATATTTGCAGTGTGAGATACGTCACACACTAAAATCAGTCTATTCAAGCTGCTAATTGCCATTGGCTGCAGTCAGTTCGTCAAGGCTCTTGCCGGATACACTTGCTACCTCTTCCAGCACGACTTCTGGTTCGTGGACATAATGTCCCTGCATGAAGTCGAGACCGAGCTGGAAAAGAACGGCCATCGCATTGGCGTTCTCAACGCGTTCTGCGATTGTCTTGATTTCCCGTTTCTGTGCAGCCTTAACTATGTTTCCTACTACGCGCTGCGTGTCAGCATCTGCCATCAATGTATGCATCAATTCGCCATCGATCTTGATGTAATCCGGTTTCAGAATGTCGAGTATTTGAAACTTTTCTTTGTCCGTGCCGTAGTGTTCGAGAGCAAAGCCAATACCCAGTTTACGAGTGCTTGCTACCAGCGCTTTCGTTTGTTTGATGTGCTGCGCAGCATCCTGCTCGGGAATCTGAATAACAAGCCGCGAACAATCGAATGACTGATCGTCAAACTTCTGTTGCATCCAGGAGGCGGTCGAAGTGTCTTTAATTGACTGTTTCGACAAGCGCACGAAAACGCGGTCAGCATTGCTGCTGTTACAAAAATCGACAGCGGAGTTCAGCATCCAGCGATCGATATTCTTCATCATATTGTTGCGTTCTGCAGCGGGCAAAAATTCTGATGGCAATACAGAGCTCCCTTGTTCGTCAATCATACGAACTAACAGGTCGTACATCTTGATCGAATCGCTGCGTAATCCGGCGATCGGTAACTGCGCAAGTCGGAAGCGGTCGTCCATGAGCGCAGCTTTTAGATGCTTGATCCAGATCGCATCGAATTCTCGCTGCTTGGTGTCCTGACCGGTACTTTCGTCGAGGAAGGCATCGTTGCCACCGGCTTCTTTGCCGAGCTTATGTGCGCCAATCGTCGCTGCGATAAATTCTTCCAGACTACTGAACACTTCGTTCACGGCGCAGGTGCCTACCGTGCAGGTCATCTGTGCAGACATATCGTCAATATCGAAAGTGTGCTGAGCAATATGCGCGCAGACCTGTTTGCCCCAGGTTTGTGCGTCACGGGCAGACCCTCGTTCCAGCAGGACCATTATCGAAGTGCCTTCGAAACGCCCGGCGACATCGCGAGGGTGCAAACGCTTGCGAACTTCTTCGGCCAGCTGTGCAAGTACTTCCTCTGAATTCAAAATCCCCATCTTGTCGCGGATCGCGCCGAAGTTATCCGGCTTGATGTACACAAGACAGTGCGTACCCTGCGACGGTTTGCGGCGCAGCCGCTTGCTGATGCGCTCGATAAACTGTGCACGGTGGTAGAAAAGCATGGTCGGATCGCGTTTTAGCGCGTCGTGTACCAGCTTGGTTGGTTCTTCGGCAATTCTCAGCTGCGGCGCAATTCGAATTTGAACGCACGGTCCGTCATCAAGGGCGAAATGACGAAACTCGAGATGGATGTCTTCTCCCTCATCCGATTCGTTCTGCGAGCGCACGACTAATTTCTCGCCGCGTTGCCATTTGCCTTCAATGGTTGCAACCAGCGCACCCTTGAGTGCTGCCTGACTTTCCGCTTCGAAAGTGTCCATTACCGGCATGCCGATCAGCTCATCTTTACTACTCGCCTGAAACTGCTTCATCCAGGCATCGTTGACTTCGGTGAAAATGCCATCTTGCACCAGTGCGATGGAGCTGCTGGACGAGTCCATGTGATCTTTTAGCTGACGTTTGTATTCAGTGGCGGACTGTATCGTTGAATTCAATGCGCGCTCAACACGCAAGGCGCGCAGTTCGCGAGCGACTACAGATTGCAATCGCGATTTTAGAGCCGTTGATACCAGGTCACACGCCCCTGCCTGCATGGCCAATTGGATGCTGGCCTCATCGGCGCTCTCCTGGGTGGCGATGACAGGAATTTCAGGCTTGTAACGGTCTTTTTGTTTGATGACCTGCTGGATAGAGTCTTTATAGCGATCACAATTAATGATCAGTAGTTCAATGTTTTCCAGCGCTATGGTGTCAGCCAGTTTCTGTGAGTTTGGTATCCAATGACAATGGGCTGCGAGACCGGACTCACGCAGCGCGCTATTGATATTTTCGACATCGTCCTGATCTTCAGTCAGCACGGCAATGGATAGACCCTGACGCCCGTTCAAATTCCTGTCCCTGGAAACGGCTTCGACCCGTTAATTTCCATATTTTGTAAACCGAACGAGCAGTTTAGACACAGCGGGGCCTCGAGTCCCAGTCGGTACCTCAAAACCGTGACCTGAATCATGTTTCGGGCCCGACGGCTCCGCATCAGGTCCAAAATACGGCTGGCGCGGGGTTCAGACTCTAGTATCATGGCCCGTCGTCGCCTGACGGCGCGACCCTTACATAGAGCGAAAACCATGGCTAATTACAGTACCAGCGAGTTCAAGTCGGGCCTTCGAATCATGATCGATGGCAATCCTTGCATCATTGTGGAAAATGAATTCGTTAAGCCAGGCAAAGGCCAGGCGTTCAACCGTGTTCGAATCAAAAATCTCAAAAGCGGCAAGACGGTGGATAAGACCTTCAAGTCTGGAGAATCGGTAGAGGCGGCGGATGTCAGAGATACTGACATGCAGTATTTATATTCGGACGGCGAGTTTTGGCATTTCATGATGCCGGATACGTTTGAGCAATATGCCGCTGGCGAGTCTGCTGTTGGCGATGCCAAGGACTGGATCACCGATGGCGATACTTGCGGCGTTACTCTGTGGAATGATGTACCGCTGCTTGTAGCTGCGCCAAATTTTGTTGAGTTAGAAATTACTGAGACCGACCCAGGTGTCAAAGGCGATACCGCTAGTGGCGGTGTTAAGCCAGCGACGCTTTCGACAGGCGCGGTCGTACGTGTGCCGCTGTTTGTAGATCAAAATGAAACGATTAAGGTCGACACGCGATCTCGCGAGTATGTTTCGCGCGTTAAATAGGGCACCGTAGAGAAACGAGCTGTTATCGACAGCCGGCGCACGCGCGCAGTCGCGAATCCAACAACCTAAAGTCGCTTTCGTTCATGTCACTTGCTCATCGTAGCCTTCGAACGCAAAGCAGATGACGTTGCGTATGTCGTCCGTGTTTTCGTGAATCATATGTAATCGTTCAATGCCGACCGCCACTCCGGAGCAACTCGGTAGCCCCGCCTCCAGCGCAGCGACAAGATTGCGATCGCTGGGGCGTTGTCGCCGGCCGCGGCGCTCACGATGCCACTGCTCGCTGGCGATGCGTTTGGTTTGCTCCGCAGCATTGCCTAACTCGACGTAGCCGTTGGCGAGCTCAATTGGCCCTTTGAATATTTCAAACCGGTCGGCGACGGCTGCGTCCGCCGGACACAGCTGGGCCAATGCCGCCTGACTCGCGGGGTAGTGGCGCAATACGGTTAATCGATCCTTCGCGAATGTTGGTGCCACTTTGCTCGTCAGCAGAAGGTCGAGCCAGTCATCACGCTCATCGCCCAAGGCTTCACGTAAAGAGGTGTCTGCTCGAGCTGCGTCGGCCAGCTCGGAGACCGACGCAGAAATAGGGTCAATACCAACGCTAGCGGCAAACGCATCGCGGTAGTCGAGAATAGTTGCAGACTCGCGAAACGTGGGTTCTTCAAGTGCTAAGGCTATAACATTGAGTGTATCGGCGATGATTGCGTTCAGGTCGAAGTCGCGCCGGTACCATTCGAGAAGCGTGAACTCGGGTTGGTGATGTCGCCCGGATTCAGCGTCACGAAATACGCGGCAAATAGAATAGATGTCGGGATAACCCGCGGCCAGCAATCGCTTCATGCAAAATTCAGGCGATGTGTATAGGAATAGCGGTGTTGCCGACGCGGAATTGCTAACCTCAAAGCTTTCAAGTTGTACATCGCTCGATGCAGCAGCGCTCAACGCAGGGGTATCAACTTCCAACACCTGTTGGTCATCAAAGTACTGGCGTACCCTGCGCAGCAACGCAGCGCGTCGCGCGGCGACATCTGCATTGCTTGTTGGACGCCAATTGGTCATCGACTGTCGTGTAGCATCTCGCCGATAACTTCTCCAACTTGTAACGTTGTTCCGGCTTGCAGGTCCTCGTCCCAATCGCAGGCGCCTTTCGGTAACAGCAGGATCACCGTCGAACCCATGTTGAACCAGCCCAGCAGGTCGCCTTTCTCAACGCTAGTCGAATGTTGTGAAAGATCAAGAACTTCGACCACGCCTTGTTTTCGCGGCCGTATTTCTCCGCTCCATGGCGTCGTAATGCTGCCAACGTTTAAAGCACCAACAAAAATTACGGCCGCAGGCCCATGTTCGGTTTTGAACTGCATCACTAAACGTTCATTGCGACGAAACAGGCCATCCACTTTCGCAACCGTTGCCTGATTGACGCTAAAAAGATCACCAGGAACGAATCGTGCAGCGAGCAATTCTCCCGCCAGCGGTGCGTGGATGCGATGATAGTTATAGGGGGCGAGATAAATCGTTGCGAAACTTCCGTCAACAAACGCGCT
Source organism: uncultured Woeseiaceae bacterium (assembly GCA_905480215.1). Taxonomy (GTDB): domain Bacteria; phylum Pseudomonadota; class Gammaproteobacteria; order Steroidobacterales; family Woeseiaceae; genus UBA1847. The sequence continues at coordinate 4,658 of CAJQPL010000068.1, forward strand.
TGCCTCATCGAGGTCGGTGGCGAGTAAATCTTCCAGCGAATAGTCCAGGCCTTTGGCTTGGAAAATAATGTTCTCAAGTATCGCTGCAGCAGCGCTGACCGTGCCATCAACAGGCGAAACAATGGTGCTTCGTTGTTGATCGATGGGGCGCGCGTCAGAGTTTAGTTCGCGAATGAAAAAATCGTTAAATGTCGCGAAGTCATTCGGCACTGCCAGAAGCACATCATCGATGTCGACATCGAATGCCGCAATGAAACGGCGGATTAGAAAATCTTTTGTCGCCGTGTGTCGAATTCGCGCCAGTCGCCAGATAAGCGCGGTTAGCAGGTGTTGTGGCATGACGTACTGCAAGCCAATAAATAATTGTGTAAGCACTACTGGTTTCCTCGCGAAAACTGCGTTGTAAGTTCGAGCAATAGTGTCTCGCCACTATAAAAGCTCAAGGAAATATCATCGCCACTCTGGCCGCTACCCTTTGGCTGCATAAGCATCAGGTGAATGCCGCCGCGCTGTAAGGCGATATGCGATTTCGCGGCTATTGTCAGCGTCTTAAGCGGACGCATGCGTGCAATGCCGTTTTCAATCGATGACTCGTGTATTGCAACCGCAGCAAACTCGGTGCTCCTGACCGCGTCAATTTCAATCGCCTCATTCGAATTATTTCGTAACGTCATAAAGCCTGCGCTCATCGTTTGGCCAGGAATTGCTTCTGTAATGACGATATTGTCTGCAAGAAGAGGCGCCGTCGCTTGCTCTTCGCACGCGCAAAGCAGAAGTAGCAAAAGAGGTGCTAGCCGCATCACTTTGCGGTCACGACAATCGGTAAATCATGCACGAAGTTTGCTGCGATATGTGGGCTACTGAAAAGGCCGCTGAATTTCGCGTCCGGATCAATGACCAGTACTGCCGCTGAGTGGTCGACGCCGTAATTTTCGTCGTCGGTTTCGGTCTTCTCAAAATATATGCCCAACGCTGCCGTGAGTTTGCGTATTTCTTCGAGTTCACCCGTTAGACCCAGGTTGTCCGGCCCAAAATAGTTGATATATTTGCCGAGCACCTCCGCTGTATCGCGTTCCGGGTCAACGCTCACCAACACTATTCGCGGCACGCTGTCAGCGCCAGCATCGACTAAAGCGCGCTGTGCATTGGACAGTGTTTGCAAAGTCGTCGGGCAAACATCGGGACAGTGTGTAAAGCCGAAAAAGAGCAGATTCCAATGGCCGCGGAAAGTGTCGGCATTTACCGTGTTCCCCGACTGGTCGATGAGCGAAAACTGGGGCACTGCTATCGGCGCTGGGAAAACCAATGCCGACTTTAGTTCTGCGGGTTCACCCGTTTTCAACAAGAGCAGGGCAGCAGCGGCGAGTGCACCGCCAAGCAGCAGCGCAAAGATTAAGTTTTTTGAACGCATAAGTTAAAGATTCGAAACTGATTGAGCCGCTAATTCTACAGGCAGTTGAGGTCTTAGCGTGATAGATTCGCCGTCGCCCATGAATGTTGAACAATTAATCCGCACGGTCGCTGACCAATTTGATAGCGCAGAGCTCGCCTACGGTCACGGCACGGACAATCCACTTGATGAAGCGGCCTGGCTGATTTTCTCCACGCTGCGGCTGGCGCATGAAGCTGCGGTCGAAGCTTATGCGATGCCGGTGCTTGAATCGGACATATTGAAAGTGATGGCTTTGGCACAGCGCCGGATCGAAGAGCGCGTGCCAATGGCGTATCTCCTGAATCAGGCGTTCTTCGCCGGACGCGAGTATTACGTTGACGAGCGCGTGTTGGTTCCGCGCAGCCCATTCGCGGAATTGATCGAGCAGCAATTCACGCCATGGGTCGATCCGCGACAGGTATTGGCGGTTGCCGATCTCGGTACAGGCAGTGCCTGTATCGCAATAGCTATCGCATATGCGTTTCCCGATGCGCGTGTTGATGCTGTGGATATTTCGACTGATGCACTTGCCGTTGCCGCCATCAATATTAAGAAACATGAGCTTGAATGTCCGGGTCTGGCGGCGCGCGTTGCAACGGTTCAATCCGATTTTTTCGATGCGCTTGGCGGCAATCAGTATGACCTTATTGTCAGCAATCCTCCGTACGTTGACGGCGCGGACATGGCATCAATGCCGCTCGAATTCGGCCACGAGCCCGAATTGGGTCTTGCAGCCGGTGATGACGGTCTCGACGCGGTGCATAAGATTCTGCGAGAGGCCTCGCGATTCCTGACAGACAATGGAATACTTGTATGTGAAGTAGGCAATAGTCAGCCAGCGCTTGAGGCCGCGTACCCAGGTGTGCCATTTGTTTGGCTGGAATTCGCGGCTGGTGGCGCGGGTGTTTTCGTGTTGACGAAGATTGATTTGGAAGGGATATAACAGTGTCTGGAAATACTTTTGGCCGGAATTTTACTGTCACAACGTTTGGCGAAAGTCATGGCGTCGCGCTCGGCTGCATTGTCGACGGCTGCCCTCCCGGCATGGAATTGTCTGAAGCAGACATACAGGGCGATCTGGATCGCCGTCGTCCGGGCCGCAGTCGTCATACGACACAGCGAAAAGAGGCCGATCAGGTGAAGATCCTGTCCGGTGTTTTTGAGGGCCTGACTACGGGTACGCCGATTGGCTTACTGATCGAAAATACAGATCAACGCTCCAGAGACTACGGCGACATCAAAGACAAGTTTCGCCCAGGTCATGCCGACTACACCTACCAGCAAAAATACGGCATTCGTGACTACCGCGGTGGCGGCCGCTCATCCGCGCGTGAAACAACGATGCGAGTTGCGGCCGGTGCGATCGCGAAGAAGTACCTCAAAGGAAGGCTCGGAATCGAGGTGCGCGGGTATTTGTCGCAGCTCGGGCCCATAGAGTTGGCTGCAACGGACCTCGGAAGCATCGACGACAATGCATTTTTTTGCGCGGATCCCTCGCGCATTGATGAGCTAGATAAATTCATGGATGACCTGCGGCGAGAAGGCGATTCTATTGGCGCGAAAATAAGCGTCCTCGCGTCGAATGTTCCGCCAGGGCTAGGGGAGCCGGTTTTTGACAAACTGGAAGCGGATATCGCGCATGGCCTGATGAGTATCAACGCGGTAAAAGGCGTCGAACTTGGTGCTGGCTTTGCGGCAGTTGCGCAGCGCGGCAGTGAACATCGTGACGAGATGTCGGCCGATGGCTTTAGCAAGAACGACGCGGGCGGCACGCTGGGTGGAATTTCCTCCGGTCAGGATTTGCTGGCAAGTATGGCGCTTAAGCCGACATCAAGCATCACCGTGCCGGGAAAAACCATTGACAAGTCGGGCGCGGATACACAGATCGTGACCAAGGGCAGACACGATCCTTGCGTTGGCCTGCGTGCGACACCTATTGCCGAAGCCATGGTCGCGCTTGTTATCATGGATCACTACTTGCGCAACCGCGCACAAAATGCCGACGTGCAGTCGGTCACACCGGAAATTTAACAATGCCAGACACTTTTGATATTGCCGTTGTCGGCGCTACGGGCGTCGTTGGCGAGGCGCTTTTGGAAATATTGAGTTCACGGAACTTCCCTGTCGGGAAGGTTTACGCGCTTGCCAGTGAGCGTTCGATGGGCAAAAAAGTCGGCTTCGGCTTTGAGCAGCTCGATGTTGAAGATCTCGCCACATTCGATTTTTCGAAGGTCCAGATCGGACTGTTCTCGGCGGGAGCGTCGATATCAGCAGAATTTGCGCCGAAAGCCGCGGCGGCTGGGTGTGTCGTCATCGACAACACCTCGCAGTTTCGATATGACGACGATATTCCGTTGGTCGTACCCGAGGTAAATCCAGAGGCAATTGCTGAATATACGAACCGTGGCATCATCGCGAATCCCAATTGTTCGACCATTCAGATGGTGGTGGCGCTGAAGCCCATCTATGACGCCGTTGGCATTGAGCGGATCAACGTCTGCACCTATCAGGCTGTTTCCGGGGCCGGTCGCGTCGCGGTTGAGGAGTTAGTGCGTCAGACGACGGCGTTGCTCAACGGGCGACCCCTCGAAGTGGCAGACGACGCGAAGCAAATCGCTTTCAATGCGGTGCCGCATATCGATACGTTCCAGGACAATCGCTACACCAAAGAAGAGATGAAGATGGTGTGGGAAACTCAAAAAATCCTTGGTGATAACAGTATCTTAGTGAATCCCACTGCTGTTCGTATCCCGGTATTTTTCGGTCATTCGGAAGCCATTCATCTCGAAACCAGAGACAAAATATCGGCGCGCGAAGCATCTGAGCTACTGGCGAAGTCCCCCGGAATTGAGCTGCTGGATGGGGTTGAATTAGGCGAATATCCGACCGCAGTAACCGAGAGTTCCGGCCAGGACCCGGTTTTCGTAGGCCGAATCCGCGAGGATATCTCTCATGAGCGTGGATTGGACCTCTGGGTAGTGTCCGACAACATACGTAAGGGCGCGGCTCTAAATAGTGTCCAAATTGCTGAAATATTGGCAAAAAACTATCTTTGAGCTATAGTTCGAAGCATTGATTTGCCCCGGACATGATGTCAGTAACGGGGTGTTCTAGGGTTTGGAGAAATACATTATGTCGCGACGATTCACTCGTCTCTTTCTGCTGTCAGTCCTTCTGCTATCGAGCGAAGTTTGGGCCATTGGCCTTGGCGACATCAAGTTGGAATCTGCACTCAATGAACCGCTGCGTGCGGAGATTGCCTTATTGTCTGCCAGCCCCGACGAACTGACAGACCTGACTGTCACGCTGGCATCTGCTGAGACCTTTACGCGTTACGGCATTGATCGACCATTCTATCTGCAAGGTGTTGAGTTCAACGTCGTCAAGGGCGGCGTCTCCGGCAGTGTTGTCCAAGTTCGATCGCGCGCGCCAATCACAGAACCATTCCTGACATTTCTCGTCGAAGCGACCTGGTCAAGCGGTCGTTTGCTACGTGAGTACACCGTCTTGCTGGACCCACCGACGTACGCACCGCCAGCCATGCAGCAGTCACCGGCTGTTAGCGCTCCGCTACGCAGTACACCAAGCGATAGCGGACGTATCGAGCGGCAGTCACAGCCACCGCCGGCAGCAGCGCCGCAAGCCCGACCCACACCGCGCCAGGTACAACAGCCTGCGCAGACTTTTTCGGAACCCACACCTAAACCTTCGCTGCCCGCCGACGACGCGCCTTACGACAGTGCCGGTGGCGTTGATTATGAAGTTGTAAAAGGGCAGACCCTCTGGGGTGTCGCAAAGACGCTGCGTCCGGATGCGCGATTGACCATGAATCAGACGATGTTGGGAATTTATGAAGCCAACCCTGATGCTTTCCACGGCAACATCAACGAACTCAAAGCCGGCGCCTTACTGCGCGTTCCGAGCGCCAACGAAATTTTCCAGATCAGTCGTGGTGACGCGTTTCGTGAAGCGCAACGTCAGCACAGCGCTTGGGATGGCGGGGTTACTGCCGCTAATTATTCCGATGCTGCGGATTCCACAGTCAGCGACTCCTCGGCCAGCGATTTCTCAGCCGGTGGCACCGAAGATGTTGTTGCCGACCCTGTTAGCCGGCCGAATCTGACTCTGGTACCGCCAGACGAAGAGCCGCTGGATAGTGCTTACGACGACGCAAGCGCATACGAGCCGGTATCCCGGGAAGATGCAATCGAAGAGCGTATTGCCGAACTTGAGAGCGCCGATGTCTCTAATCAGCAGTCACTGATCGAAATTCGGGACAATGAACTCGCGACCTTACGTCAGGAACTTGCGGATATTCGCGGCGAGATTTATGAGCCGCCTGTTGACGACACGATCGACGATTCGCTGGCTGATGATGCGCTGGCTGATGAGGATGCGGCAGCTACAGACATAGATGACATACTCGCCGACGACGAAGCAGCAAGCGAAGACACAGCGGATACTGTCGCTGATGCGGTAGAAGAAACGGCAGCAGCAGCTAGCACTCGCCAATCTCGATCGCGCGATGAAGGTATCGTTGACAAGCTCATCAGTTTCCTTACCGGCTTCTGGGGCATCATCATTATTGCTCTACTAATTGTTGCTGGCGGCCTGTTTTGGTTCGTGCGTCGTGACGAAGAAGACGGCGATGACGAAAACTCCGGACCATGGGAACGCCTCGACTCCGACGAAGTTGCGATTGAACCGATGTCGGCTACGCAAACTTTGCAAGTACCTGCTGCGGCAGAAACGATCGTAGTCGTAGAGCAGGACTCGAGCGCGCAGCAGATTCTTGAGGATACGGTTGAGGCGCCCTCGTCGGACTTTGCTCCCAATGACGAAGAAGGTACATCATCGGGTGCTTTCGGCTCGCTGGAAGACACTTTCAGCAGCGAAACAGCGGTCAATATGGACCAGACGGACCCCATCGCCGAAGCTGATTTTCATATGGCGTATGGCCTTTACGACCAAGCGGCCGATCTGATCAACGGTGCGCTGGAATCCGACCCGACCGACAAGTCACTCATGTCAAAATTGTGTGAGGTCTATTTTGTCTGGGGTAATCGCGATGCATTTGTTGGCGCGGCGATGCGACTTAAAGCATCGGTAGGTGATGCAGCCAGCGCAGATTGGGACAAGATCGTTATTATGGGGCAGCAAATCGCGGCTGATGAAGCAATATTTGCCGGTGCCGATCTGACTGCCGCAACGCAGGCTGTTGACCTGTCCTTCGATGATCCCAGCGAAGAAGAAGCCGGCGCATTGGATATGGATTTTGGTGATGCCACAGATGAGAGCGGTGGATCCGACCCTATCGATTTGGGCGCGGATATGGGCGCAGATATGGGCGCAGATATGGGCGATGAGATAGCGCAAGCGCCTGAAGCGGTCGACTTCGACTTTGACGACGAGTCAGCGGCCGAGAACGACTCCAGCGTGATCGATTTCGATATAAGCGGTGAAACACCGGCGCTCGATCCTTCCATTGCAGATGCGACGGCCGAAATGCCGGCGCTGAATACACCAACTATTGAAGAGCAGTTCGCCGGTTTAGACGTAGGTACTTCTGAGCTACCGGCGTTAGATGAGTCATTGCATCAGGCTATTGCCGACAGTGGGCAAAGTGTTGATGAGACCGCTGAAATTAATCTGGACGATCTCGACCTTGGCGGTGCGGAGCTGGATGCGACAGAGATGGCGTCTTTGGACGATCTCGACCTTGACGGTCCGGAGCTGGATGCGACAGGTCTGAATGAAGAATTAACCGATACGGGCATCAGGGAAGAGTTTGTCGACCTTACTGATGAAGACCTTACTGATGAAACAAGCGAAAATCCGGAACTTGACCTAGGCGCATCGGCTCTGGTGGAAGGCCTCGATTTGTCGGACATCGAAGAGTCAGGTATGCGCCTGGCGGCTGATGAAACGGGTCACAACCCGACGGCTACAGCAGAGAGCACGGATGAGGCAGATGATATCGGCTTCGACGAGAGCTTGCTTGATGCCACGGGCCGCACACAGGTGCTGAGCGAAACCTTTGCCGTCGAACCTGCAACAAATCTTGACGATGCCGATGCCACTATGTTGGCTTCCGATTTGGATGATGAAGACACCGTGTCGTCAGTGTCCAATGACGCTGAAACCATGTTGGCGCCACTCGATGATGACGACGATTTTGATTTCGCAAAAACTGAGGCGCTGTCGAGTGCAGCCTTCACCGACAATACCGATCTCGATGTCAGCGACGACTTACCATCGATAGAAGAATCCGAAGACTTAATGGCGTCAGTATCCAACGACGCTGAAACTATGTTGGCGCCACTCGATGATGATGACGATTTTGATTTCGCAAAAACTGAGGCGCTGTCGAGTGCAGCCTTCACCGACAATACCGATCTCGATGCCAGCGACGACTTACCATCGATAGGAGAATCCAATGTCGACCTCGATCTTGAGGATCTGACGGCAGCGCTGCAGGTCAGCGATATTGGCGATACCCTCGAGCAGCCACGCGACGACTCTACTGTCGAACAGCCACGCCCGACATTGCCCGAAGATACGACGTCGGAACCGACGATGTCACTGGCGCCAGAAGATATGAGCGACGATCTGGACGAAGCTCGTACCATGACAGAGGTTGGTACCAAACTTGATCTTGCACGGGCGTACGTCGACATGGGCGATCCAGCCGGCGCAAGAAGCATCCTCGAAGAGGTACTGGACGAGGGTGATGTCGGACAAAGACAGCAAGCGCAGCAATTATTGGACTCCCTGCCCAGCTAGACCGAGCGACGGAATCTCAGGTGCGTATTGCGCTGGGTATTGAGTACGATGGTACGGCGTATAACGGCTGGCAACGCCAGAAAACCGGGCTTGGCGTGCAGCAGCGCGTTGAAGAGGCGCTGCAGACTGTCGCCAACCATGACATAGAGGTGACCTGTGCCGGGCGTACCGATACTGGCGTGCATGCTGCCGGGCAGGTTGTTCATTTTGATACCGATAGTCAACGCGATGATCGCGGTTGGCTGCTCGGCGCCAACAGCAATATGCCCGATGATATTAGTGTTATCTGGGCGCAGCATGTCGCTGACGACTTTCATGCGCGTTTTCATGCCACCGGTCGAAATTATCGCTATCGAATCTTGAACCGCCTGCAGCGCTCGGCCTTACATCGGCACCGCGCCTGGTGGGTTTATGCACCCCTCGATGCGGAAAAAATGAACATAGCGGCGCAGCATTTACTCGGCGAACATGACTTTTCGACGTTTCGTGCGGCTGGCTGCGGTGCGAACACGCCACATCGGAATGTCACTCAAATTGCAGTTATGCGTGACGGTGACTGGATTACATTGAGCATTTCGGCAAACGCATTTCTACAACATATGGTGAGAAACATAATGGGATCTCTGGCGGCAGTGGGTGAGGGCGAACAACACCCGGACTGGCTTGCCGAGATACTGGCCAGCCGTGACCGCAAGCGAGCAGGTATTGCGGCGCCACCGCATGGCCTGACCCTGATGTCGGCCGACTACCCCGAGGCTTATGGCATCCCTGGGCCGTTGGAAACATACTAGCTGTGGCATAGCGATACGGATATCATGTCGATATGAGTTGGTTCGAAAAATTGATGCCGTCGCGCATCAACACCGAAAACCGCACGAAGTCGGTGCCGGAAGGCGTCTGGATCAAGTGTGCCCGCTGTGATGCGCAGCTATATCGCAATGAACTGGAGCGTAACCTGCAGGTTTGCCCGAAGTGCGATCATCACATGCGCATCGGCGCACGCAAACGAATCGAGTACTTTCTTGATGATGGTCCGCAGACAGAATTGTCTGCAGGCCTGGAACCGCAAGATCCATTGAGGTTTCGCGACAGCAAGCGCTATCGCGACCGTATTGTTGCTGCGCAAAAGAAGACCGGCGAGAAGGATGCTCTGGTCAGCGTAACAGGCAACCTGTTGGGTCGGCCCGTTGTTGTTTGTGCATTCGAGTTTGCGTTCATGGGCGGGTCAATGGGCTCTGTCGTTGGCGAACGGTTTGCGCGCGCCGCGAACTATTCGGCCGACAACGACATGCCTTTGATCTCGTTTGCGGCCAGTGGTGGGGCGCGCATGCAGGAAGCTTTGTTTTCTCTATTACAGATGGCGAAAACGTCGGCAGCGTTGGCGAATCTCGGCAGCAAGGGCGTTCCTTACGTATCGGTATTGACTGATCCAACCACCGGCGGCGTATCTGCGAGTCTGGCAATGCTGGGTGACGTGAATGTCGCTGAGCCAAACGCCCTGATTGGTTTCGCCGGTCCCAGGGTCATCGAACAGACCGTTCGCGAGCACCTGCCAGAGGGCTTTCAGCGCAGTGAATTCCTACTCGATCATGGCGCGATTGACATGATCATTGATCGTCGCAAGATGCGTGCCGAGATCGGCGACTTGCTGGCGAAATTCGAGGGCCGACCGAGCCCGGACGCAGCGCAGTAACGAATTCCATGCTTGCTTCTACATCGCCGTTGTCAGAGTGGTTGACGTGGCTTGAGACACTCTCGCCAGTAGAAATAAATCTGGGCCTTGAGCGCGTTGAGCGCGTTCTGAACACGCTGCAACTGACGCTCCCACAAGACCTGTTGCTGATCGCGGGAACCAATGGCAAAGGATCAAGCGTCGTCATGGCTGACGCGTTGTTGCGCGCCAGGGGTCTGCGCGTCGGCGCATACACGTCGCCGCATATCATTCGTTATAACGAACGCATCGTTGTCGATGGCAACGCGGTTGACGATGCAACGATCACGGCCGCATTCGCGACCGTTGAAGCAGCACGCGGCGATACAATGCTGACCTACTTTGAATTCGGCACACTGGCCGCGGCTGTCATATTCGCTGCTGCGAAAGTTGACGTTTGCCTGCTCGAGGTTGGGCTCGGTGGTCGACTCGATGCTACCAATGCTTTTACGCCGAGCGCCTCCTTAATTACCAACGTCACGCTGGATCATTGCGATTGGCTTGGCGACAACGTAGAGGCGATTGCAGAGGAGAAAGCAGGCGTCATGCGCAGCGGCCGGCCAACGGTGTACGGCAGTGATGCGGTGCCGAAGTCGATACTGCGACAGGCAAAAGCCTGCGGCGCAGTGCTGTTGCGGTCAGGTGTGGATTTTGACTCGAGGATTGGCGACGATTCCCACTGGACGTGGCGCGGTCCTTCTGGAGAGCTTCTGCAGTTGCAAGCGCCAGGTCTGAGTGGTGACTTTCAGATCGGCAATGCCGCCGCAGTTTTGATGTTGCTTGAGTCAGCAGGCTTGGCAGATAACCTGGACTCTGCTTTCGTCAACAGCGTTCTGCCAGAACTTGCGCTCGCTGGCCGCATGCAGCGAATGCAGGCATTCGACAAGCATTGGATATTCGACGTTGCCCACAATCCCGCTGCGGCTGAGGCGCTTGCCGCAACATTGGCAGCCACAGATTTTGCCGGAGAAACCATAGCTATTGCGGGACTGCTGGAAGACAAAGATCTGCAGGGAGTCATCGGACCGTTACTTGATGTCGTCGATCAATGGATAGCAATCCCTGCAAGCAGCTCTCGAACGCTGTCCGCAAAAGAACTGGGGCGGCAGATCGCCAACCTGAGCGGGCGTCCTTGCATAATTGCGACATCAGCGTCAGAAGCCGTTGAATTTGCCCGGCGAAGGGCGTCAGAAGATGACAGAATACTTGTAACGGGGTCATTTTTTACGGTGGCTCCGTTAATCTCGCAACTGACGAACAACTCTTGAACTGAAACATGTGAACTGAAACATGATGGAAAGAGCATTGAAAGAACGCATTATTGGTGCAGTTATACTGGTGGTCATCGTTGTGTCGGTGGTGCCGATTTTTCTGGATGGTCCGCCTGAGGAAGGTGAGGTCACTTCTAAGCGCGTCTTACTGCCAGGTCAGGACGGTCAGGAGAGTAAGACCGTGGTGCTGAACCGGGAGCGGACTGAGCCCATCCCCTTGGCGAATGAATCACAAGCGGAGACGCGTCCAGTCGACAATGAGGAAGTTGCCGCGCCCACAGAAGCAGCGCCGCTCGTTGTGGAGCAGCCGAGTGCACCAGTAAAGCCGCCACCGCAAGCTGAGACAAAACCGGAGACGGAGAAATCGCCGCCAGCTTCAGCAAGCGTCCCGACTCAATCCGCAGCGTCAACGACGGGGATGTGGGCGGTGCAATTAGGTAGTTTTTCGAGCAAGGAGAATGCGGAGAAATTGGCGGCAGATCTGCGAAAGCAGGGTTATGCTGCGTTTCTTAGCCAGCTGCAAACGAATTCCGGACAATTGCATCGCGTCCGAATTGGGCCGCAAAAGGATCGCGAGAGCGCCGAAGCCATGGCTGCAAGATTGCTAAAAGTTGGTCACAAAGGACAAGTGCTACCGCATCCCTGATGATCTGATAGAATTCGCTTCCATTCCTGTCTATGCCGAGCTGAAACGAATTCTTCGATGCCGATCATCGACATAATTATCGCTCTTGCGCTGGTCGTATCCGTCGTTATCGGATTGCTACGCGGGTTCGTTAAAGAAGTCTTTTCTATCGCAACCCTGGTCGTCGCGATCTGGGCAGCGCTTTATTTTGGCCCCGCCGTCGGTGAGTTTTCGCCATCCTGGTTGAGTTCCGACGAGCTACAGGTCTGGTTCGGTCGCCTCATCATATTCTTCGTTGTCAGTGTCGTTGGTGGATTGATCGGTTGGGGCGCTTCCAAATTGATCCACATCGCGTTACTTGGCGGTATCGACCGCCTGTTTGGCGCAATGTTCGGTTTTCTGCGCGGCGTCATATTGACCGCACTGTTAATAATCGGCGGTCAATTCGCTGGCTTTGATAACGATGAGTGGTGGTTAGAGTCGCGGCTGTTGCCGCATTTCGAAGTGGTGGCTGACTGGATCAAGGTCATGGCGCCAGTGGGTTACGAAATTATTGTTCCGGATGGCGTGGCAGACGAGATACCAATCGAACTGCCGGTTGGGTCCTAGCTATATTTACCTGAGATAAACGATATGTGCGGTGTGGTTGGAATTGTCAGTTCAGAGCCGGTTAGCCAGGGCCTATACAATGCGTTGACGGTCATGCAACACCGTGGTCAGGACGCAGCGGGAATCGTAACCTGGAGCGAGGACGACGGTCTCAAAATGCGCAAGTCCAATGGGCTGGTGCGCGATGTCTTTCGAAGCCGCCATATGATGCGCCTGACTGGCAATGTTGGTATTGGCCACGTACGTTACCCAACGGCTGGCGGGGCAAAATCAAATGAGGCGCAGCCCTTTTACGTAAATTCGCCGTACGGTATTTGTCTTGCGCACAACGGCAACCTGACCAATCGCGATGCGCTTGCCGAACTCCTGATACGCGAGGATCGTCGCCATTTGAGCACCACTTCCGATTCCGAAGTATTGCTGAATGTTTTCGCGCATGAGTTGCAGACTCGCGTTAACGGCCGTCTGACAAAGCAAAACGTATTTGATGCAATTGATGCGTTACACAATCGTTGCAAGGGCGGCTATGCCGTTGTAGCGATGATTATTGGCTTTGGTATCGTCGCGTTTCGTGATCCGAACGGCATCCGGCCGCTGGTAGTTGGGGAGCGCGATGAACAAGGTGGCAAGGCCTATATGGTGGCGTCCGAGAGCGTCGCGCTTGATGTATTGCAGTTTTCGCGGCTGCGCGACCTGAACCCGGGCGAATGCCTGCTTATCGAAAATGATACGACCCTGCACAGCCATAATTATTCCGGCGAAGCGCGGCATACTCCATGTATCTTCGAATACGTGTACTTCGCCCGACCAGATACTATTTTGGATTCATTGTCGGTATACAAAGCGCGACTCCGCATGGGCGAAGAGCTGGCTGGCAAGATAATTCGGGACTTCCCCGATCACGATATAGATGTAGTCATCCCGATTCCAGATACCAGTCGAACCTCGGCGCTACAGGTGGCTTATCACCTTGGCGTAAAGTATCGCGAAGGGTTTATCAAGAACCGTTACATAGGTCGAACGTTCATCATGCCTGGTCAGGCGGAACGTCAAAGTTCGGTGCGCAGAAAGTTGAATGCAATCGATCTTGAATTTAAGAATAAGAATGTGCTGCTGGTTGACGACTCAATCGTGCGCGGCACAACATCGAAGCAGATCATCAAGTTCGCAAGAGAAGCAGGCGCGCGTAAGGTTTACTTTGCATCAGCCGCGCCGCCGGTGCGCTATCCGAATGTCTATGGCATCGATATGCCGGCCGCCTCTGAATTGATAGCCAACGGACGGACGGTCGAAGAAATTCAGGAGCTCATTGGTGCTGACAAACTAATTTATCAGGACCTGCATGGTCTGATTCGATCTGTGCGGCATGGCAATTCCGATATCACCGAATTTGATACTTCGTGTTTCTCAGGTGAGTATGTGACTGGAGATGTTACAGCGGAATATCTGGATGAACTCGAGCGCCGCCGCAACGATGCAGCAAAGAGCAATCACGAGACCACTCACGATCGCGAGTCGAACGTCGTCGCATTCTAGGCGTACTCAGGGAACGTGAGCGTGTTATCTGTGGCTATCTGAATGAGCATTAGGTTCATGATTATTGATCAGCAGGCGGACTTCCGCAGCCTGCTTATGCATCATGTCACCACTCATTGGCCGGATGCGATTATCTCCGCCTATGACCCAACGTCTGCCGGCCATCTACCAGATGAATTTGGTGGCGCCGGTAACGACATCATCTTGCTCGGCAGCAGGCATGGTGAGGACCGTGATGGTGTTGAGGTTCTTGAGCGCTTTAAAGCGCGCGCTAAATTTCCACCCGTTATTTATTTCGGTACCCGGGATGACGAGAGCGCGGCTAAGGCACTGCGACCAGATGCTCATTTCATGCGCGATCGCATCCGACACGATTCTTTAATAGTCAGCTTGAGCGAGGCGCTGCTATCTAATCAGCACCTTACTTCAACAAAATCGCTGTTCGTCGGCGATGTTCGATCTGGTATTCACCCGCTGATTAAAGGCTACCGGTTCATACGCAAACTCGGATCGACCGAACACTCGGGAGTTTATCTTGCTGAGCGGGAGTCGACTCATATGCAGATCGTGTTGAAAGTCCTGCGACAAATGCCGTCGCACGGTGATGGCATCGATGCGTTTGACCGCTTCCTGCAGGAGTACGAGACCATTGCCGAGATGGATCACCCCAATATTGTGAAAATTTACGATCTTGGCGTTAGCGATGACCATGCACATATTGCGATGGAGTATCTGGACGGTGGCGATCTGAGGGTTAAGATTGATAACGGTGTTGCACAATCCGACGCCGTTAATTATCTGCGACAGATTGCGAGTGCTTTGTCAGCGGTTCATGAAAAGAATGTTCTGCACAGAGACTTAAAGCCGGGCAATATCATGCTGCGTAAAGATGACTCTATTGCGCTGATCGACTTCGGTCTGGCTAAACAGGCCAAACTGGAAAGCTCGATTGCGAAAAAAGGCGAAATTTCTGGTACGCCTTATTATATGAGCCCCGAGCAAGGTCATGGCAGTCCGGTTGATGTGCGCAGTGATATCTATAGCCTCGGCGCGATTTTCTTCGAGTTGCTGACAAAACGGAAGCCCTACGGCGGTGATACGGCGATGGCTATTATTTACAAACATGCGCAAGCCGCTATTCCATTGCTACCACCACACTTGTCCCATCATCAGGCGTTGATCAACCTGATGATGGCAAAGCTGCCTGAAGATCGCCTGCAGTCAGTAACGGAAATCGAAGAGTGGCTATGAACGTCGAAGTACCCGATAACATCGCAAATTTCTTGAGCTCGGCAACGCCCGAGGCGTGGCTGGATGAAGCGCAGGATCGAATCCCGGAGCTATTGCTCGATCACGCCAATTGCGAGTTGAAGGCTGCCTCGACAGCGCTGGGTTTCCTTTACCGCTATCCGGATCGCTCAGCGTTGGCGCAACGAATGTCGCGTCTCGCGCGTGAGGAACTGCGCCATTTCGAGCAGGTCCGTTCGATCATGCAAGATATGGGTATTGCGTTTGAGCGAATGTCTGCGTCGCGTTATGCGGGTGGGCTACGCGACGCGACGCGGCGCGATGAGCCGCAAAAACTGCTGGATCTATTGTTGATTGGTGCGCTAATCGAGGCGCGCTCTTGCGAGCGATTTGCCTGTATTGCCCCACGATTGCCCGAGAATCTGAAAAAATTCTATGTCGGCTTGCTGGCCTCA
The DNA here is from genome assembly GCA_905480215.1 of uncultured Woeseiaceae bacterium. GTDB lineage: Bacteria > Pseudomonadota > Gammaproteobacteria > Steroidobacterales > Woeseiaceae > UBA1847. The sequence goes on from CAJQPL010000068.1 coordinate 20,328, forward strand.
GAAGCACGCCATTTTGAACACTATCTTGCGCTTGCAAGATCGGAATGCGCTGCGACGGATGACGAAATTGATGCACGGCTTGCAGAACTAATGGCCGTTGAAGCGGCGCTGATCTCAGAAGTTGATACGGAATTTGGATTTCATTCGGGTCCGCCGGCCGCTAGTCGCAAATAATATCTATAAGCGAAGCGTCAGCGCGGCAGGGATTCCAGGCGCGGTCCGTTTTCGTCCCAACGAACGACACTTCCTTGCTCGTACCAGTCGCCAAGGACGATCCTGGTGGCGATACGATCGCCCAAATCGACATCATGCACGGCCGGACGATGCGTGTGCCCATGCAACAAAGTGTCCGCATCGTATTCGCGAAACAGTGCCCGTACGGCTTCCTGATTGACGTCCATAATTTCATCGCTGATCTCACCGCCGCGGGCAACGCTTTCTTGCCTTACAGCCGTTGCATAGGCGATGCGCTCCTGAAGAGATTTGGTGAGCATCATCGCTTGCCAGTCGGGATTGCGTGTCATTAACCGAAATTGCTGATACTGAACATCGTCGGTACAAAGTGCATCGCCGTGGCTAAGCAGAACTTCATGTCCATGCAGGTTGACGATAACAGGATCAGCAAGAATGCTGACCCCCGTTTCGGCAGCAAATTGTTCGCCGATGGTGAAATCACGATTGCCGTGCATGAAAAAAACCGGCACGCCGGTGTCTGTAAAGCGGCGCAGCGCGGTTTTCATTCCAGCGTAATAGGGGTTCGGATCGTCGTCGCCAAGCCACACTTCAAAAAGATCGCCGAGTATGTACAAGGCATCTGCGTCGTTAGCGTCGTTGCTCAGAAACTGCAGAAACTGTTCACCGATTTCCGGCTTTTGCGCCTCAAGGTGCAGGTCAGAGATGAGTAATGTTGCCATTTAGTCGTAGCTTACCGGGGTTATTGATTTGATGACGATTGGAACGATCGGCGCGGGTTCACCGCCGGGACCGTTAGGCGCCGATTCCGCATTCGCGATGGCGTCGACTACGTCCATGCCTTCGATAACATTGCCGAATACGGTGTAACCCCAGCGTCCGCGAATCGGATCCTTAATCGGTTCGAGATTGGTTGAATTAAAACTTTCGCCAATGTTGTTGGCGACATTGATAAAGAACTGCGAGCTCGCCGAATGGGGGGCTCCAAGCCGCGCCATTGCAATGGTGCCGCGAATATTGCTCAAATTATTGCCTGACTCATTGGGGACGGTTTCATCCGATTGCTTTGACTTGAAGCCCGGAGTGTAGCCGCCGCCCTGAATCATGAAGCCGGGTCTGATGCGGTGAAATACCGTGCCGTCGTAGAAACCCTCATCCACCAGCTTTAGAAAGTTAGTGACCGTCAACGGCGCAGCTTTGCCGTCCAGTTCGAGCTTAAACGTCCCTAGCGTCGTCTCGACGTTCAGGTGCGGATGAGCGGGTACTCTGTCCGCTGCGCCAGCAAGCGCAGCGATCATTGTCAGGAGTATCGTGATTGCAGTCTTTTTCATGGTTTTTCCGAGATTTTTCGTCAAGCCTGAAGCGGCAATATACCTGAGCGGCCAGAAGGCGGCCATGTTGGTGAAATAGCAGCCGTCGTCGAGCGATAATTGCTTGATCGAGAGGCGGGGCGGCCGTATGATCGCACCCCGCGCAAGGTCTGGGTCATTATTCAGTCCGCGCGTGGCAATAAATCGACAGTCGGGGCATGGCGCAGCCTGGTAGCGCATCTGCTTTGGGAGCAGAGGGTCGGGAGTTCGAATCTCTCTGCCCCGACCAATTTTTCCTTATAGGTATAAGGTTTTTGAAGGAATCCCAAGTCTTTCGAACCGCTCAGTAGCCCCTGAGTAGCCAACGAGTAGCCAAAACATCCTATAATGAGCCTTCTCCGGCACGGCGAATTAACCGTCATGTCCGAGTTTTCGTTCGTTCATAGGAAGTGATGACGATGGCAAAGATCGACACAGCATTTTGCAAGCGCGTTGACCAACTACGACGCGACGCGATCAAGGGAAAAACCTGGCACTCGGACGGTGTGCTCGCTGTCAAAGCGAGCAAGACAAGCAACGACGCCCACGCATTTTACTTCAGGCATGCGATTACGAAGAGGCGGCATAAGTTCGCCGGTCTTTCAGATCTCACTTGTAACGGCGGCTCACGCACGCTGAAGGAGATTCGCGCCGAAGCCGAGCATCTTGCGAAGGAGGGGCCAGAAGCTCCGGCAATCGAGAATACGCCATCGCTCCGTACGTGCATCGACACTCGAATACTGAACAAGTCAAAAAAGACCGGAGAAGCCGGACTTCGAGAATCGACAGTTCGCGATCTTCGTTGGTCTCTGGAGACCTACGCTTACGATTGGCTTGATATGCCGGTGTCTGAATTGACTGCGTCACGTATCGCGGCCCGGGCCCGAGAAATCAATATTGGGAAATACAAGAACCCGTACTACGGTATGGATCCAGAAACCCTGAAGAATTTGGGCCGGCGCTCGGCCAGGAAACCTCTTCTCGGAACCGAAAGGGCTGCTGCAGCATTCGTTAAGTACTTATCTCTCACTCTGACCGGAACGAGCGCTGAGCACGGGATTACCCGAGACACGGCGCCAACACGCGCTGTTCGCAATGACGTCATCGTTGAACATGAGGCGAACAACGGTGCCAAATGTATATCGGATGCCGATGTTGCAGCGATCCTAAATCTGTCACGAGACGAGTGCAGCAACCTTCATGATAACGGTTTCAATCCCACGCTCTGGCACAACGTGCTTGCCACGAGGCTACTATTGCTGACGGGCTATCGTTGCAGCGATGTCGCTTCGCTAACCCGAGGTCAGATTGGCGATACCTGGGTTACGAAAGAAAAGGGCGAAGCAGCCAAGTCGGGTCGCCGACACCGGCTCCCAATATCCGGTCAGATTCGTGATGTTTTTGATGAGGCGTTGGCAATGAAAAACGGCGATCTTAAGACGTTGCGTATCAATTTCAAGTGGCCGGGAGTCCATTTGAATACCGTGGCCGATGTTCCACCGAAATTGGCGGAGCAATCCGAGTTTGTGTTCCCTTCATTTTCCACGGGAAAGCAGTTCTCGCAATCCACCCACTTTGCGCGCCGTACCATTCAATACCTGAAAAAAATTGGCCGCATAGAAGGGGGTATACGGCCACACGATCTTCGCTCTACATTTGCGACGCATTGCGTTAATGCAGACGTGGATCTGCTACTGGTTTCAATATTGTGTAATCACCGCGTCACGCACGGCGCAGAAATAACCAGGAAATATGTCACTGAGGACCAACTTGATAAGAAACTCATCAAAGCGATGCAGGATACGTCGGATCATCTGTATTCGATTGCGAGGGTCAACCAATGACCGAACCAAGACCGCTTTGCAAGAAATGTGAGGACATGATCGCAGAAGACGATTTGACCTGGGTCGGTAACGATCCGTTCCACTTGTCCTGCGTAACTACGGTGGATCTCGAAAAACGAGGAATGAAGATCTTGGTTGCGTTTCTCTCTGAGCAGGGACGCAAGTGCACACCATCGAATGTCAAACGATACGACCTAAAGGTCGATGGGAAGTACGCGGAGCTGAAAGCGACAACTCAATCATTCTTCGGGCTTTCGGAGTCGCAATATCAGGGCTTGAAATCAGGGGAGCTTCAAACGGTATTTATCGTCAACGGAGATGAGGTTACTGAGTACGATAGAGCAGATCTTATCGAAGCAGTTCCAAAACCTGAGACGACGTACTACTTCTATCGATCTGGACTGACTCCTACAGCAAGTCACACCTGTAACGGTTTCCTGTAACTCGCGCCTCGCGACCATTTCGATCCCTGTCTTCTATATGTGAATTCCGATCCCAGCATACGAAGACGCTACTTTACAAAGGCAAATGCCAAAGTGTTTTCGGCAAATTCATGGATTCACCTCATTCTCCTTAAGAATTTCACCATGTTTTAAGAAAGCACAATTTTCTTTCGTAAGTCATAAGCGTGATACTGAAAAACGGTTTGCAAATAGAGCGATTTCATGAAATAAAGTGAATACGACTTAAGCCGAATCCATCAGTGGTGGTCGTTAAATACCGGCTTCGACAGACGACAGATGATCTAAGAGAGCCCTACCATCGCAAAACGGTAAACGATGGCGTGCTGTCCTCAGCGTAAAGAGGAGATCATGATCTGTCGGAACTGTATTGCTCGAATTCTACGAAACAATGTCGATGCGTGAGATCGCTGAGAATCACCTCAGTGTTACGTCTCAGCACCTGCGTGTCTTGGTACAGCGGGAACAATTTCCTAGGGCGTCGTTCAAGACGCCTGGCCTTAAAGGCAAATTCTGCTGGTTCTCTAGTGCGGTCGAGCTATACCTCGCTGAGTATCACGCCCTGCAGGACGAAGGATTATCGCGAGCCGATGCTGCTCGCCGTGCGACGCGAGTTGCGAGTAACCATTCCGATGATCTCAAATCTGTACTTATTGCCAAACGCGCTCGAGGCGTGAAGCGGCGGGAGAAAAAAACATGTTTAATTTGCGACTAGCACCACACCAACGGGCATGGGACGTATCACCGAGCTACGAGCTATGGAAGAGCCAAGCAATCCCATTTCGCGCATCGCGCGAATACTTAGTAGATTCCAACCTCTTCTGTGATATTGCAAATGATCATTGTTGGCCGTCCATACAAACCAAGGGATGGCGAGAGACCTTGCGTCACAAAGTGCTCAACGCGGATCTTACCGCGTTCTCCGTCTTAGAGATGCATAAGAAAATTGAGTTGATGCTTATTCTAATGGACTTGGCGGACGCGCTCATTCCATTGGAAAAGGCCCTAGAGAGTCTGGAGTACGTCACGCGTGACCGACCAAGCTACGAAGTTTCTTGATCTCTTCGATCCCCGGCGTGAAGCATACGGGTCGAGCGCGCCCGCCGCTTTCGAAGGCGAAAAGCGTACCGCAACGTATCAGACGGTGAAGCAAACTCTGACTGCAGAGATTGTAGATCGCCACTTTATCGACGAAGCGAACGCAATTGGTTTGTATGCCCTACGTGATGACGAGCGGTGTAAGTTTGGCGTTATCGATATCGACAAGTACGACGATCCAGATCAACTGCGAAAGGACGTCGTCGCCAAAGTTGCGCGTTACAACTTGCCACTACTGATCTGCAGATCGAAATCTGGAGGACTCCACTGCTATTGGATCGTGCCTAAGCCGGTCAAGGCGCAGGACATGCGCCAGATACTGAAACTCTGGGCAAATCTGCTTGGCTATCCCGGCGTGGAGATTTTCCCCAAACAGGACAAACTACTGTCCGGTCAATTCGGGAATTTCATAAATGCACCGCTTGCCGGAATCAGCGCAGGCATGACGGATCGCGCTGTGATCTCCGCCGATGGTGCATTAGTCACTGATCTCGACCAGGCAATTGCGTACGCCGAGACCCGCGTTGCAGAGCTCAAGGCGCCGCCAGTTGCAGACGGACCTCCGTGCGTGCAGCGCATGATTTTGGAGGGAGTGAAGGAGGGTGCGCGTAACGTCGCTCTGTTCAACTTCGGTATCTACGCGAAGTTGAAGTATGGAGACGATTACGACGATCATGTTGATGACTTTAATCGAGATAATATCGATTCATCATTGCGGCGCACTGAAGTAACGAAGGTTATTCAGTCGTTGGCGCGAAAAGAATACGCGTATCAATGCGACCAGGAACCGTGTGCTTCACTTTGTAATCGCGGTCTGTGTAAGCGTCAGAAGTACGGTGTCGGGAATCTGCAAGAAGTCGAAGAAGATGCGGTCCTCTTGCCATCGCATCAATTTCCTGCGCGCGAAAGTGCCGAGCTTATTTTCCAGAAGTTCAAAGAGCACGAACGACTCTACCTTCGGGGTGGGGAAGTGTCACAGATTGTTGATGGAAAAATCGAGATCATCCGCCCGAATCAGTTTCGTACCATCATCGAAGAGCAAGGGCCGACCTATAAGCGCGTCGTCGCACGTGGAAATCACGCGGGGCGCATTATCTTGCAACGCTCCGCTGTATCTAAGGGCGATGCGGATGTCATCCTCGAATGCGACATTCGGCGGGAAATACTTCCTGAGATTAAGATCGTTTCGCAAGTACCGTTGCTGAACGCGGACGGCTCAATCATGTCGCCCGGATTTAATGATGGCGGTGTCTATGTGATGGGAGCATGTGCTGTCCCGGTTATTCCATATGAAGAGGCAGTGGCCGATCTTTTGGAGTTAATTTCGGAATTTGAATTTCTAACCGAAAGTGATCGATCTCGAGCCTTCGCGATGCTCATAACGCCGGCAATGCGTATGTCGGGCATGCTCAATTGCCCAGTCCCACTGGATTATTCAGACGCGCAGAAGAGTCAGTCGGGCAAGACCCTGCGTCAGGCGATGGTCCGGTCAATCTACCGGGCGCCGTCACCGCTAGGTACAGATCGAAAAGGCGGTGTCGGATCATTCGATGAGTCGTTGTCGACGCAATACATCAAGGGATACCCATTTATCTGCTTCGACAACTTTCGTGGCAAGCTCGACTCGCAGTTACTCGAAGCAGCATTGACCGCACCCGATGGCAAGGTCATGGCTCGTATTCCAAGGCAACCGGAAATTGAATGCGATATTTCTCGGGTAATTCATCAATTCTCGTCGAACGATGCGAGGTTGACGCCTGACCTGGCCAATCGGGCCTGCATTGTCAGCATCGGAAAACGACCGCGGGATTATCAATTCAAGCGCGATGATCCGCTCGGCTACGTGAGGGCCAACCAAGCTCACCTATTGGGGTGTGTCTACGCAGTTGTTCGAGACTGGATAAATCGTGGATCTCCGATCGAGGACCACGCTGATCACGACCTAAGAGTCTGGGATCGAACTCTCTCCAACATCATTTCGAATGCCGGGTTACCAGGAATGATGGTCGGACATCGAAGTAAACAAGATCGTACTCAATCGCCTGCACTGTCATGGCTTAGAGCTGTGGCGTCGAATATGCGGCCATTTTATGACTACACGGCGACCACTATTCTCGAAGAAATCATCAGCGTTCACGATATCGAGTGGCCGAGAGAACCGCCGAACGGAGACAAAAAGGCCCTAATGATGATCGGCCAGCTAATGGCGAAAGCATTCAGCGACGCCGACGATGTCTCCATCGATGACTTCATGATCCACCGCGAGGTCAAAGAGTTGAAGCGCGATGATGGCGAGGGCTATCGGACTGTAAAACTTTACTCGCGAGATCATATTGACGGGAGGGACGAGCCATTACCTTACTAAGCACCCGCATTGCCCGCCGCGTCCGCAGCAATAACGATTTCTGCCTAAGGAATGGTGCGTTCACAACGTTTCTTAGTCGTATCCCGGTTCCGATGTGGTGGGTGCGGACCAGTGCGGAAAACATCCACCGAACTTGGTTCGAACTTATTCCATTCGACGGGCACCGTGATCCAGTTAAATCAAGCATTTACATGTCCTGGACTCGGCGTTCACGCGCGCCCGATTTTGCTGGGCCACAGAACCCCCAAAGCCTGTCAAATCAACGCCCCACCTGCTATGTGAGTAGGTGTAGGAGAAGTGATAATCATCATAAAAACAAAGTGTTAAGTAATCTGATCAACTTAAGTAGCCACACAGGAAGCCACAAAGGGCGCAGCTATGGGGCCTAAAGCAGCCGAGGAAAAGCTCATTTCTAGTCGTCGCAGACGTAAAGGAAAGCGTGGTCCCGCGTCTCAGAAATTTACGTCTATTGAAAAGGAATGTGTTCGTGTTCTGGCCGAGGACGGCCACTCCCAGCAGTCCATTTCCTACCGAGCTGGATTGTCCCTATCTGAGTTCAAACGGGCACTGCAAGCCGACAGGGGGCTTCGGGAAGCGTGGGAGACCGGAATAG
>CAJQPL010000069.1 GCA_905480215.1 uncultured Woeseiaceae bacterium
TCTTACGTCGTATGACGGTTAACGCTTCCCCAGTTGATTATCGTGACTAATGAGCATGGCCAGATGCTTTCCAGTTATTCAAAGCTAACATGCGAGCCTCCTCGGCATTGGTTAGCTGTCCAACACTGGTATCAGCATCAAAGATAACTTCACCGGATAAGAGGGTTTTCAATACTCTTATTTCGCTGATATCAGCACTGGCAACCTCGAACGGGTTTTGCTCGAGTACGACCATGTCAGCAAGTTTTCCAGTCTCTAATGATCCGATTTCTTTTTCCCATCCAAGAACGAAGGCAGGATTCCATGTATAGGCTTTTATCGCCTGAGCAATTGTAATTGCCTGTTCAGGCGCAAGTTGCTCGGTATTTAGTCCGTGCGGGTCCATGCGTGTAACACTCGATTCCATATTGACGAACGGATTGAGCTCAGTTACTGGGTAATCCGTCGCGATTGCAACAACTACGCCTTGATCCATCAAGGATTTCACGGGATACCATTTGGCAAAAGCTTCTTCGCCAACGGCCGGGACATGGTTATTGTGAACGGTGCCTCTGTACGGGAAGAATGGAGAAAAATCGACGACAACATCGAGCTCTTTGAATCGCGGAAAATCCTTCTCGTCTACCACAACGTTATGAGAAAGGTGGTGTCTGAGGCCTGACACTCCATTCGCCTCTCGAGCTCCTTCTACGGCATCGAGTGCAATCTTGGCCGCCTGGTCTCCAACCACATGAATCATGGATGCCACACCCAATTTGTCGTATTCCGCGACCACACTATTAAGCTCGTCTGTTGGAAGATTTTGTGTGCCATGAGATTCAGGTTTATCTAAAAAGGGATCCTTCATGAGTGAGGTACGGCTTGCAGGTACACCATCAACCATAATCTTTATCGAATCCAATTGAAGGATGTTGCTCTGTTTGTCTTTGTTTTCGAGAATAAATGATTTAGTCACTTCATTAGTCGGAACCGGCACATTTATCGATGAACTCCTATGAGCCGACATTTTATAACGTGTCTTCACCTTTCCTTCATTAGCCATTTTCTCAACCACAGCCCATCGTTCCGGAACCAAACCTGCTTCCCTGGTTGCGGTGATGCCCGCAGCAGCGTACATCTTGTTGGCATACTCAACACCACCTGCGATTTGTTCTTCAGTGAAAGGAGTAGCGACTTTCCAGATTAATCTCATGGCGCTTTCCTGCAATCCTCCTTGAGGCTCCCCGTTTGGTTTTCGTGCAATTATTCCATACTCCGGGTCTGGGGTGTCTGCCGTAATGCCGGCCAATTCCAGCGCTTTACTATTCGCCCAAAAAGCATGTCCTGAGGCGTGTTGGACGGCTATGGCTGCATTAGGTGCAATTCCATCTAAAAGTTCTTTAGGGCCATTATCGCCGGGAAATAATCCGAATCCGAAATCTCCAAAGATATACCAATCTTTGCCTGGATTTGCCTCGACATGAGCTCTAATTTCCTGAACTAACTTGTCTGCATCCATGGGATTGTCTAAGCGAGTAACTGCAGTAATATGAGCATCAATGGCATGGGTATGGACATCGATCATGCCTGGCATGACAAACTTGCCCGCCAGGTCGATGGTTTCTGTTTCATCCCCTTTCACCGCCAATACTTCCGCATTCGTTCCGACTACCAGGAACTTACCGTCTTTGAGCGCAACAGCTTCAGCCCAAGGTTGGGATTCGTTCACTGTGTAAATCTTGCCGTTGGTGTAGATCGTGTCCGCTGCATCGGTCGCTGCAGCGTTATTCGATTCGGCGGCCGGTTGATCTGATTGTGAGCAGCCGGCAATCGAAATCGTGAAGGCGATTAGCAGCGAGAGTTTGTTCATTATTCTTGTCCTTAGCGGGCCAATGGAGAATAGGAGGAGTACCTTAGTCAGTCCTCTAGATTAAGTCCAGAGGGTTGGGGCGAAATGACTATATTGGGTCGAACTCGGAACCAGCGTGATTCGAAATCTCCGCCCATCGCAGTTCCGCTCTCGGGCAGAAAGCAGCCATTACACAGGCGCTCTTTAAACTGTGGACCGGTAACCATTCGAAAGAGGGGCCCGACTAACTAAAGATTAATCGAACTGAAAACGGGGCTAAATTACATTAAAAATAGGTCCGCTTTCAGTTGAGAGCAGGAATGCTAATAAACGGCTTGCGATATTTCTCCTCTGTATAAGAACTCGGGTCGAGCGAATATGAAAAGATGCCAGGTTGCACGGTCGCTGCGTTCAATGCCGGCGACACTTCCGGGGAGAAACTCCACAAGTTGCAAATCGGGTGCGCCTGTCAATGCCTGCGACACGATTCGCCCCATAAACGGCATGTGGCCGACGATGAGTAGGTCTTTTTTGTGGTCTTTTAACTGTCGAAGAAAAGCCTCGGGCGAGTCATTGGGCGCCAGGCCGTGGCCTTCGAAAATCTGATCGGGAGATTCAAGCAATGGCCGGAGTATCTCTGCGGTCTCTTTTGCCCGGCTCTTGCCGCTGTGCAGGATTTGCGCGACCTGGACGTTCTGGTGTAAGAGCCACACTGTCAGGCGTTTTATATCGGCTCGCCCCTGATCACTTAAGGGGCGGTCAGGGTCGACGTCTTTCGGTACGGCATCTCCGTGCTGAACGAGATAAAGTCGCATCATTCTCCCCGCGGCTCAGGTCACCACATAGATGGTATCGTGTTTCTCAGTGTCGATGTGACATAGAAGAAGTATATTGCAGTCAAGCCTGCGGTTGGGGATACAGTAATCCATAACGGCAAAAACTACCAAGCGCCATCAATAACGGAAAGATTGAGAAAATCTCATCGGACTACCTGATCGGCCTTACTTACGCCTTACCGCCGAAGCCAAAGTCCGAGATCACTCCGCCTTTGTATTTATCCAGCGCGGAATAGAGATCCGCAAACAGGGCATTTTGTTCGCAGAAAAGTTTGCAGCCCGGCTGTTCCAGAAACTGGGCTGCTTCTTTGGCGAAGATGCTCCACTCTGCCGCCGGCAGACTGCCTCTTTCGTAAAGCTTGAACAGCTTCCACCACTGGTTGGAATAGCAGCGGAGCAGGAAGTTGAATTGCACAACCTCCTCGGTGTTCAGCGCATCCGGGTTCTGACAGCCGCGATCGAGCACGGAAGCCAGAGCCGGATTGCCGGCCACAACGATGTTGATGTCATTAAACC
>CAJQPL010000070.1 GCA_905480215.1 uncultured Woeseiaceae bacterium
AGTTGTTTCGAAACAAAAATATCCCGTATTGATGAAGGACATCAGTGAACGTTAGTCAACTCAAGAAGCCCGGCAATGCCTCACGATACATAGCGATCGAAGGACCGATAGGCGTTGGGAAGACTGCGTTGGCAAAACGACTGGCCGAGAGTCTTTAGGCGGATCTTGTGTTGGAAGAGTTGGATGAGAACCCCTTTTTGGAACGCTTCTATCGCGATGGGCGTTCGGCAGCGCTACCGGCGCAGATGTTCTTTCTGTTCGCGCGTGCGCGTCAGATCGAGGATATGCGGCAGTCCGATCTATTCTCCAGTGTTCGCATATCGGACTATTTATTTACGCGCGACCGCTTATTTGCTGAGCTGAATCTCGATACCGAGGAGCTCAAATTGTACGATCAAATTGTTGCTAACCTGGCGGTGTCAGCGCCGGTGCCCGATCTTGTCATTTATCTGCAGTCCTCCGTCGATTCAATCATGCAGCGACTGGCGCGCCGCAATCTGCCTTACGACCGCTTTGTCGAGCGTTCCTATCTGGAGAAATTGACGGAAGCTTATTCGCGGTTTTTTCATAATTACGACGACGGTCCGCTGCTCATCGTCAACGCTTCGCAAATAGACCCCATCAATAACGATTCCGACTATGAGCGGCTTTTTCAGCAGATTGAGTGCACCACTGGTGGGCGTCACTTTTTCAACCCTGCCAGCGCGGCGCTTGCTTGAAACTCTCCGACTGATACCCTGACAAACTATGTATACACAACTTGAACAACGTGGCATGCCTGAGCCACCGGTTAACGTCTCGACGTTGCTGCAAATGAAACAGCAGGGCGAGCCAATTGCGTGCGTTACCGCATACGATGCCAGCTACGCCGCGCTTGTCGATACCGCAGGAGCAGACCTCGTTCTCGTCGGCGATTCGCTTGGCATGGTTATTCAGGGACACGATACGACCGTGCCGGTTACTGTCGATGATATTGTTTATCACTCGCGCACCGTTGCGCGTGGACTACGTCGCGCTTTTCTGGTCGCGGATATGCCGTTCATGAGTTACACAAAGCCCGGGATGGCACTGGATAATGCCGTCCGCCTGATGCAGGAAGGGGGCGCCATGATGGTTAAACTTGAAGGTGGTGATGATCAGGTGCAGATTGTCGAGCATCTAGCGCGTCACGATATCCCTGTGTGCGCTCATCTGGGGTTAAAACCGCAGTCCGTTCACAAGATAGGGGGTTTCAAGGTGCAGGGCAGAGAGCCCGACAAAGCGAAGGAAATGTTGGCATCGGCCCAGCGATTGCAGAATGCCGGAGCTGACATTGTTTTGCTGGAGTGTGTGCCGAATGAGGTAGGCAAAATGATTACCGATGCGTTGGATGTCCCCGTTATCGGAATTGGCGCTGGCCCGGATGTGGACGGCCAGATTCTGGTTCTCTATGACATCCTTGATATCACGCAAGGCCGCACACCAAAATTCGTCAAGAATTTTCAGGCAGGTTGTGATTCACCGCTCGCTGCAGTTCAGTCTTTTGTCAAAGAAGTCAAAGAAGGCGATTATCCGGCGCCCGAACATTGTTTTTCCTAACGCATTGAGCCCTACATGATTGTCGTACATTCAAAGAAAGAGCTCGATGAGCAGCTGGACGATTGGCGCCAGCACGATGAACATATCGCGCTTGTTCCGACAATGGGAAATTTGCATGCTGGTCACTTGTCCTTGGTGAGTTTGGCGCGCGAGCATGCGGAGAGAGTTGTCGTCAGTATCTTCGTGAATCCCACACAGTTTGGTGAAGCAGAAGATTTCGATCAATACCCGCGCACCCTGGAGCGCGATACCAGGCGGCTCAAAACGTCTGGTGCCGACCTTATTTTCGTGCCAGACATCGAAACGATGTATCCGTTTGGCCTTAAAGACGCAACGACGATATCGGTACCGAGAATCACTGAGAATTTTTGTGGCGCCAATCGGCCCGGTCATTTTGATGGTGTGACATCGGTTGTCGCGCGACTATTTGCATTGGTGCAGCCGGATTCAGCAATCTTCGGCCAGAAGGACTATCAGCAACAATTGGTGATTCGGCATATGTCGTTAGACCTCGGCTTGCCTGTCAGCATTATTACCGGCGAGACGGTTCGGGAAGACGACGGTCTCGCGATGAGTTCGCGCAATCAATATTTGTCCGAGGAAGAACGCGCCATCGCGCCGCTGCTTTACGATGTGATTTCGAGTGTTGGCAGCGAGTTACAAAACGGGCGTCGTGATTTTGAGAAGATAGAAGTCGAGTCGATGACGAAATTGACCGAGGGTGGATTTGAAGTGGATTACTTTTCAATCCGTCGCGCTCAAAACCTCGAGATACCAGATCGTGATTGCGACGAATTGGTTGTTCTTGCAGCAGCGCAATTAGGCAAGGCTCGACTAATAGACAACATCATTGTGACTATCTAAACGGAAACGTTATTTCGCCCAGCATGTTTTGCGCGGTAGAGAGCCGCATCGGCTGCCCGAATTAATGATTCCAGATCGCCGTTTGCAGCGAGTTCGGCAACACCCATTGAGATCTTGACTGGGATTTGAATCAGCGAATCGTTGCTGTCACCGGTTGTTCCGCTAACGGCTTGACGAGCGCGATCAGCAATTTCCAGTGCCTGCGCTTGGGTTGCCCCAGGCAGCAGAACGGCAAATTCATCGCCACCGTATCGAACCAACAAGTCACGTGGCCGAAATTGTGATTTCAAAATCTGCGACACAGCGGATAACGCACGGTCTCCGGCAATATGCCCAAACATGTCGTTGAACCTTTTAAATTCGTCAACGTCGATCATTATCATCGAAACCGGTTCGTGTTTTTCCACAAAATTCTTGATCGTCGCCGGAAACAATTGTTGCATGGCATGTCGATTGGCAAGGTTGGTTAGCGCGTCGGTTTTTGCGTGGTGTTCGAATTTCTTCATTTCGCCAAAGCTTTCAGCGATCACCCGGTTATGACTGCGGACTCGTTCCGAGAGCACGACCAGGAGGTTCTTTGCAAAGTCGTGCGAGGCGTCAACCATTTCCCACAGGATTGTTTGGTGTATCAACAAAAGATGTGAGTCTTCTGCAGCAATCACATAAGCGGACGGATCACGATCCTCGATTATCGACATCTCGCCGACGCATGCGCCGACTTCCATGGTTGCAAGCGACGGGGTTTCGATTGAGCCAACATGAACATTGAGGCTCCCGGACAGCACGATGAAAACGTATTCATTTTTGGCGCCTGGCGATAGCAATTGTTCGCCGGCAGCTACGTCTCTGCGATCACAGCGCTGCAACAGCTCATGGACATCATCAGGATGCACGTGCTTAAACAGCTCAAGACTGTCGAGTAGTGAGCGTTTGTAATCCGAATTTATCGCCAAAGATTGCGGCAATGTTGATTCCCTCAAGTATTGAGGGAGTTTCGCGATTTCTTGATGAAATGAATATCGACCAGCACACAAAAACGCATTCACGAAGTTGTGACGTAGTTCACTTGTTATCTTCCATGAGCTCTTTCCGCGCTTCCGCAAATTCTGCGCGCTCTTCTGTAGAAGGTTCAGGGTAACGCAGTCCAATGCCTTGCAGCGCGTCAATAATTATTTCTGCAACGCGTGCACGCATATAGCCTTTATCATCGGCAGGAATGGCGTACCAGGGAGCCCACGGTCTTGACGTAGCATTCAGAGCATCCTGATAAGCCTGCATATAGTCATCCCAATGCCGTCTTTCAATGACGTCACCCGGTTCGAATTTCCAGTTCTTCGCTTTATCATCCAGTCGTGCAAGAAAACGTCGCTTTTGTTCATCTCTTGAAACATTCAGCCAAAACTTGAGAATAACCGTGCCGTTGCGTGCCAGATGTTCTTCTTGTTGCCTGATAGATGTTAGTCGCTCATCCCAAATGGTCTCGAGGTTTACCTCGCCCGGTAACTTTTGATAGCCGAGGATTTTTGGATGTACACGTACAACCAGAACTTCCTCATACTGGCTGCGATTAAAGATGCCGATCCGGCCTCTTTCAGGCAGCCGGCAAGTCGTACGCCAGAGGAAATCGTGATCAAGTTCCAGGCTGGATGGTTTTTTGAAACTGAATACCTGGCAACCTGACGGATCAATTCCCTGCATTACCGAACGGATGGTGCTGTCTTTGCCAGCGGCATCCATGGCTTGAAATACCAGCAACACGGAGTGACGGTCACCGGCAGCGAGTACGCGCTGCAATGTATTGAGGTTCTCGGCCACTTTTTTGCGGTGTTTCAAGCCATGGATGCCGCTGGCAAAGACAGCACCATCCGTTCGGTAATGCAGGGAATTGATCCGTCAGGTTGCCAGGTATTCAGTTTCAAAAAACCATCCAGCCTGGAACTCGATCACGATTTCCTGTGGCGTACGACTTGCCGGCTGCCTGAACGAGGTC
>CAJQPL010000071.1 GCA_905480215.1 uncultured Woeseiaceae bacterium
GCCGAAAGCAGACTGTCGTTTTGATGCTTTTAGTTGGGTTTGAATGACCGTTTTGGTGAAAGCAGACGTTCAGCCAGGGACTACCGAAAACATACTGGTGAAGTAGTCTGCTTATGACCCAAAGTGGAAATTATGGCCTAGCGTAATGGAACCTAAGAATACTCGTTCTATATAAACCGAAGCATAGGTTTGCGCCCGGAAATTCTCGCCGAGTCGGCGATCGTTGCATTACTAATTTACGACCACAAAAGCAACGCTGGATAAAATCAGATACAGAGCGACGGCGATCCACATTTCGTGCGCGCGAAAATTGATCCTATATACCGACCTTCGCTCGTAATATTCTGCGGAGGCCTTAGCTAATGCATCATCATACATTGTGTCATCGGATATCTGATCTTCCGAAGTTAGCTTGAACTTATCGCGCTTCATGCCGCACCGCCTGCTTAAATTTCCTTGCCTTGAGTATGCAGGGCAAAATATTTCTGGGCGTGATTCAGGTCACTAATCGGTAACTTCCGGGTTATGTCAAGTTCCTCCGGTTGCGATAATTTTGATCGAATTTGACGGAAGATGTCCGTGTTGAGCAATGAAACATATAGCTCAAGTGATCAAAAGTTTGCATTTGGCACCGTTAACGCGAGGTGTGCTGTCTATCTGTGGGCCGAACCGGGTTCGTAAAATTTGCTTCGCGAGCCAGCTCAAAAAGAAAAAGGGGTCTGCCCACCATTAGCGGCAGGGAATTCTTGCCGCGCGACGGCTGCACGTTCGGCCGGTGTCGCGTTTTTGTCGTAGATGGACTCAATACGTGCGATGCGACTCGCAAGACCGGTGCAATTTGCGATCTGAATATTGAGCCCCGGGCGGGCATTCATTTCGAGGATTAGCGGTCCGCGGTCATTGTCTATGACCATATCCACCCCCAGGTAGCCAAGCCCCGTTACTTCGTAACCGCGAGCCGACGACTCAAGAATAAAATCCCATTGTGGAATTTCGAGTCCCGCGATCAGCGCCCCGGTATCAGGATGGTCCTCAACCAGAGCGTTTTCGAGTACGCCGGTCAACGTTCTGCCCGACGCAAGGTCAACGCCAGCACCGACAGCACCTTGGTGCAGGTTTGCCTTGCCATCCGAAGCACGCGTTGGCAAACGCACCATCGCCATCGCCGGATAGCCTTTGTAAACAACCACGCGAACATCCGGCACGCCTTGGTAACTAACCTCTGCGAAGGTTGGGTCGAACTTGACGCAATACTCGATAAGCGCCTTGTCACGATTGCCGCTCAGGGAATACTGGCCGCCGACGATGTTCGAAATGTGATGGTGAATCTCACCCTCAGAAATATTCATGCCACTGCTGAGACGAAATCTATCGCGCCTGCGTTCACTACGACCGGTAACAACAAGGATACCGTCGCCGCCACTGCCTTGTGCCGGCTTGATGACGAAGCTACTTTGGTTCTCGATCATCGCCGAGAAATTGCGGACCTCAGCCTGATGCACGATTACGCCATATAAATCGGGCACTGCCATACCGGCCGCCAAAGCGATTTCCTTGGTAAGCACTTTATCATCGACGCGCGGATAAAATCGACGCGGATTGAAACGCATGATGAAGTCAGCATTGCGCTCGTTCAGCCCCAGCACGCCGTTTTGACGAAGTTTTTTTGCCGCCGAAAACATTAGCTTTTGGAAAGCTCTCTAAATCGTCGCAACTCGGTAAGCCGGTAGCCCGTATAGCGACCCGCCAGCATAACGATAGCGAGGATGATCAATAACAATTCAGGAAACGTGAAGATCAGGTGCTCAAGCCATGGCATAACCATAAAGGCGTACGCGACAACGGCGACCAACAGACTGCCAAGCCCACCACGAATAGCATCTGCAGCCCCACGCTCTTCCCAGACGACTGACATGCGCTCGATGGTCATCGCAATAATGACCATCGGGAACAGAGCAACGGAAAGTCCCATCTCCATACCCATGCGATGTGAAGTCAAACTGATGAATAGCATCAGAATGACAACAACGATAAGCACGGCGCTAAGACGCGGCACAAGGAGCAATCGTAACCTGTCAAGTAAGAAGCGAATAATCAGCCCCAGCGTTACCAGCAACGTAAATAAGATCAGCCCCCAGAGCAGTTTCGTTTCGCGAAACGCGAGCGCAATAAGAACCGGCATGAATGTACCGAAGGCATCGATGCCGACCATATTTCGCATGAACACCATGACTAAGGCGCCGATCGGAATCATCAGAAGAATACTGTAAACCGCCTGCGTTTGGATGGGTAGGCTATACAAGGAAAAATCGAAGGCACTGGTACCTTGCTGCGCGGCTTGCGTCTCAGCAATGGCGACGGCATCCAGATGATTTTCCTGAATAGCAAAGCTTACCTGGACGTTACTGCCACCCTCAACATTTACCAGCGGTTCGTTGCCGCGCCACCAGACCAGGAATCGCTGCGGAAGATTTTCCTCACCGGTTGCCGGATTAAAATACAGCCAGCGATCGCCATCATGAACTTCAAGCCATGACACCAAACTGGCACTACGCTGCCGACCAGCCAATGGAAAACCATGTACGGCGCGCGCCGGGATACGCGCCGCTGCCAGCAATGTCGTTGCGATATCGACAAATTCAGCATTAGTCGAAACGCCTGATAGCAATAACTCAACATTCGGATCCGGCGACGGATCATTCATACGGCTCAATAATTCTGTCGTAAAAGAGGCCGTATCTGCGGAATGTTCACTAACGTCGTCAACCAGCACCTCAACAGCCGTATTCATCGGTTCGTTGATGACCGGCACTGGCGGGAATGGTGGTGTGGTATCCGACACGTCGACGCTATCGTCTTCGTAGACCGACAGGCGGTAGTAAATTTTTTGCTCGCCGTCGGCGCGGCGGATTGCCCATTGCGCTTCACGGCCACCGCTGCCGTAGTTCAGACTAAAGCCATAGCCGCGGGACACGGAGTTTTCGTTAAGCATGCGAAAACCCGGAGTCAGGGTTGGCACATGCAGTTGCACCTTGATGGATCCGGGACCGCTATCGAAACTGACCGCCGACTCAATCGTCCAAACGGGTTTCTCCTGATCTTCAGTCACAGGGAAACCCAGCACCTGCCACTTATAGACAAAGACAGAAAACCCGATCACTGTCAGCAATGCTGCTAACACATAGACGTAACGCTGCTTCATTGTGCCCTCGTCGGCGCTACTTGACGCCTAGCGCGACCTTAACGGCGCGTTCTTTAATTGGCCCGCTGCGATTAAAAAGTCGCATGCCGGCCGATCTCAATCCCCCGACTACGGTGGAGTCTGTCGCAAACAGGCGATTGAGGCCAGTCATGAAATGCAACATGGTTAAATTAGCGCCTTTGCGCGCGCGTTCATAGCGGCGCAGGACCGGTCGGTCGCCGGGGTGTAGCCCTTTTTCGATGGCGGAGCTTATAACCTCGGCGAGTTCCGCGGCATCTTGCAGCCCGAGATTAGCGCCCTGTCCGGCCAAAGGATGAATCGCGTGCGCCGCGTCTCCGATCAGCGCGACGCCTGCCAATACGTAGTTTTCCGCGTGCTGTGCGCACAGAGGAAACGCGCCTCGTTGCCCCGCAACAGTAAGCTCACCGAGAACCCCATCGGAGGCGACAGTCAGCATGCCCCCAAGTTCTTCGTCTGTGGCCTCGAGCGCCGCCGCGGCTATCTCTGGCGTTGTTGACCAAACGACGGAAATGCGGCCGTCAGCCAACGGCAGCATTCCCAATGGGCCGTCTCGCAGAAATCGCTGCCACGCCGTTGCATTGTGGGCGGCTTCTGTCTCGAGGTGCGTCACGACAGCCGTTTGCTCGTACGGCCAAACGTTGGTCTTAATTCCAGCCAGCTCGCGCACCATGGAGCGGGCACCATCGGCGCCGACTACAAGATCGGCGTCCGGTAGCGATTGTAATTGCGTATCGAATTGGAGACTGACGTCACTGTCGTCGAGCACCTCGAGCAAGGCGTCTTGCAGCAAGACATTCTCAACAATAAATCCAAGCTGCGGCGCGGCGAATTCTGCCGCATTAAATGCGAGTGTCGAAGCACCCAGCGGCGTATCTTCTTCATCCCAGATACGCATTTTTTCATACGCTGATACGCGTGCGTTCAGAACCGCTTGCCAGGCGCCGACGGACGCAAGCATCTCAGCTGAGCCGTTAGCGATCGCAGACACACGCAGCGAAATGTCATCGTTAATTGAGAATACTGGCCGAGACGCTGCATCAATAACAGTGATGTCGAGCGCAGACGCTTGACGACATTTGCTGAGCAGGGCAGCAAGCATAAGTCCGGTTAGGCCACCGCCAACTATCACTACACTAAAACGAGTCTTCATCGAATTGGCATGCCGCGCGATAGTCGCGGCAACTCGCCAGCCAAACCCATTGTGTGCTTGGCGAATAGCGTGCGCACACCGGGAACGAGGTCGAAACCGATCATGCCGATATTGCGCAGAGTCCGCAGCCCGGGCCGCTTGCTGCCGAATAGACGCACCAAATTGTCGGTGAATTGCACCAGCTTTTTCTGGTCGGACTTGCGCCACGCAGCATACCGATCCAAGGCTGCAGCATTACCGGGATCACCGCCATTTTTAAGTTGATCCGCTATGCAATCGCACAACGCGGCGACGTCGCGCATACCGAGATTGAAACCCTGTGCAGCGACCGGGTGCAAGCCGTGTGCGGCATTGCCAATGAGCACGCTACGAGTTGCGGTCAAGCGAACAGCTTTGCTCAACAACAGCGGGTAGGCAGCGCGTGCGCCCACTTGCGTGAACTCACCGAGTCGATTGCCAAACTGCGTTTGCAGCTCCTGCAAAAACTCGGCGTCATCTAAAGCAAGCACGCGCTCCGCATCATCCTCCGAGACGGTCCAAACAAATCCGCAGCGCGCATCGGCGATCGGCAAGATCGCCAGCGGACCCTGCGGTGTGAAACGTTCGAACGCACGATTTTCATGACTGAATTCAGATCGCACATTGCCAACCACTGCCCGCTGCTGGTACTCGCGGCGCTGCGCGGAGATGCCCATCATCTCGCGCACACTCGAATTGGCGCCATCAGCGGCAACCAGCAAATCTGCGCTGAGTGATTGGCCATTGCCAAGCGTCGCAATAGCGCTTTCGAGCCCGAGCTGCACCGCTTCGATGCGTTCGGGACACAGTACGTCAATGCCGGCAGTTGAGTACAGGTGTGTTTGCAGAACCTCGCCGAGTACTCTATTGATAACCACGTAGCCCAATGCTTCGACGCCCTGCTCTTCGGCATCGATGTGCGAGAAGCCGAAGCGGCCTTTGTCCGAAACGTGCACCTTGCTGATAGCAGTGGACGCGGCAACGACTTCATCCCACAAACCCATCGCTTCAAACGTGCGCTGCGTACTTCTCGATAACGCCGTCGAACGATCATCGAAGCTTGGTTGCTGGGTCTCTCGTCTGGCGACAGCCTCGACAACGGCGATGCGCATTCCCAGTGGCGCCAAGGCTAACGCCAGGCTGCTACCGATCATGCCGCCACCGGCAATTACGATGTCGTAAGTATTGTCGCTAGCGGCCATGCACTAGTCGCTTGCAGCGTTCATCAATGCTTCGATGTCGTCCGGATCTGAAACCAGTCCTTTGCTCAGTACATCCGGACCCTTACTGGTAATCGCAACATCATCCTCAATACGAATACCAATATTGCGAAACTCTTTGGGAACCTTACGGCTGTTGCCGATATAAATGCCTGGCTCGACGGTTGTCACCATACCGGGCTCCAACATGCGCCATTCATCACCCACTTTATAATCACCAACGTCGTGCACGTCGATGCCGAGCCAGTGGCCCGTACGATGCATATAAAACGGCTGATATGCGCCATCTTTCAGAAGTTTGGGTAACGAGCCCTCTAGTAAGCCTAGTTTCCTCAACCCTTTGGTAATGACTCTGACCGCAGCGTCATGCGGTTCATTCCAGTGGTTGCCAACCACCGTCTTCTCAATCGCAGCGCGCTGCGCTTCGAGCACGATTTCGTAGACCGCGCGTTGCGCCGCAGTGAATCGCCCGTTGACCGGGAACGTCCGCGTAATATCGGAGGCGTAGTAATCGAGCTCGCATCCGGCATCAATCAACAACAGGTCGCCGTCGTTAAGCAGCTGATCATTCTCGACGTAATGCAGAATGCAGGTATTTTTGCCGCCGCCGACGATAGGGTTGTAGGATGGCGACGCATTGTGGCGCCGGAACTCATGTCGGAACTCCGCCTCGACTTCATATTCGTACATTCCGGGACGCGTGACTTGCATCGCTCGCTTGTGTGCTGCGACAGCGACCTTAGCTGACTTACGCATCGCCGACAGCTCACTGCGGCTCTTGAAAAGGCGCATGTCGTGCAGCAAATGATCGAGCGCTACAAACTCATGCGGCGACTGCACGCCACGCGAAAGTTTTGAGCGCAATGTATTGACCCACTCAGCCATGCGCGAATCGAATTCGGCATACATGCCCATCGTGTAGTAAACACGGCCACACGACTCCATAATGCCCGGCAGAATATCGTCGAGGTCGTCTATGGGGAATGCGTCGTCTGCACCATGAGTCTCGACAGCGCCCACCTGACCAGCACGTTTACCATCCCACTGTTCGCGCTCAGGATTCTTTTCACGGCAAAAGATCAGGTACTCGCCGCTGGTCCGGCCCGGCGCCAGCACTACAACTGCCTCAGGTTCCAGAAAACCCGTCATGTAATAAAAGTCGCTGTCCTGGCGATAGCTGTATTCAACGTCGCGCGTGCGCGTTCTGATGGGCGCAGACGGCAAAATGACGACACCACCCGGACCAACCATGCGCATCAGCTGTGCGCGGCGTTTTGCAAATTCTTTAGCGTTCATTGGTGCTCACAGTCACGTTACGAATATCAGCGAGCTCCTCGTAGCACAATTGCGCAGCGACGCGCAGGTACTCGACAAGCTCTGTATAGGCGGCCTCATTTTCCTCTGCATCTATTTCCTCGTCCAGCGCAGCACGCGTGATCTGCAGCATATCCTTGATGATGTCCGATAGGGGTTCAGCCGCGAGTCGCTTTTTCAGCGCATCAGCGTGTTTTGAAGACACCAAACCGTGCAGGAATCCTTCACACCAATGCCCTAGTGCCGGCGCACGTAGCATCACGTCCTCGCCGTCATCCGGCAGTAACAGCTCGAACTCCGACAAGCGTTCACTCAATTGCCAGTAAGTCGATTGATACAGTGTATCCAGGAATTTCTGACATTCGCCGAACGCGGCATTGCTGGAATTGGTTTCTTCGAGTACTTGCTGCAGCCAATCAGGTCCTGCAGCAACCCCCGCGATGGCCAGCCGCCCACATAGCAGCCCGTGAGTTTGCGCAGCATCCCAATTCGAGCCACACCTTTTGAGCGCCTCGTCCAGCCTGTCAAAATCAATTTTCTCATCCACTTGGATGCCAACCTTGTCAATCCCAACAATCCCTTATGATCCCATGGACAGGCGTTTCAGACCATGTCGGCGTGAATCAATTCAAAGTCAGGATTGCTTCTGACCTGAGGCGTGACTATATTCACCGTATGGCCGATAACATCAATGCAACTTTCGAGCACGAACTCAAGCGACTGGAGAAGCGCGTCGACGCGCTGGTCCGCGTCTGCGACCAATTGCAAGACGAGAACCATTCACTGAAACAACGTCAGGACGTACTAACGTCCGAACGCGCACATTTGTTGCAAAAGAACGAACAGGTTCGCGCGCGCGTTGAAGCGATGATTGGTCGACTAAAAGCTATGGAGCAAAGCTCCTAACATCACAGCATGGAGAACGCTGAGAATGACAGAACAAACCGCGCAAGTTAGCGTCCGAATTTTAGACAAGGAATACCAGGTAGCATGTCCCGCAGAACAGCGGACTAACTTGCTCGATTCAGCAGAAATACTAAATTCAAAAATGCGTGAGATTAGAGACAGCGGCAGAATTGTTGGCCTCGATCGAATCGCCGTAATGGCCGCACTCAATATGGCAAATGATTTGCTACATGCTAATGCGCGCGACCAGGAGCTCGAAGGCGGTATTAGTAACCGCTTAAAAATTATTTCCGATCGCGTCGACAATGTTTTGACGGGCACGCAACAACTCGACCTCTGATCGAAACGCGATAACGATAGCGATAGAAAACAGACACTAGAAACCGAGATTGGCGTCTCCTGCAGTGTTCGATACCGACCTGGATCCTCCCGACCCTAATTTTTAACTTCGGGGTCGCTGCCTGTCGGTTACATGTGTGCAAAACCGTTTCGACGGCTAGCCTTTTGTAGCCACGGTTGACCCCACCTTTAGCTCCGGTTCGAGAGCAATGGTTTGTGACGGCACAGGCGGGAGACGCCTCCTTTAAAAAGATGCAAAAAATTCGACAGCAAGCGTTACTCGCACGACGCAACTTGAGCGTTCAAGCTCGCGCGTCAGCTTCGGAAATTATTTGCAAGAAAGTCATCGAAACGAAGACTTTTTCGGCCGCAAAATTCGTTGCCTGCTATCTGCCAATGCGTAACGAAGTCGACACCCGAATGATCATTGAACGCGCCTGGTGCGCAAACAAGCGCATTTTCGTACCAATAGTGCGCAGTAAAGGCGAAATGTTTTTTCGAGAAATACGACCAAAGACGACGTTACTAAGAAACGAAATGTCGATTTGGGAACCAACATGCGGTGAAATTATTTCGCCGCGTGCACTGCAATTGGTCGTTACGCCAACGGTTGCATTCGATGCCGACAAGCATCGCGTCGGAATGGGAGGCGGCTACTATGACCGTTGTTTTTCCTTCCTTCGGCATCGTAAAAATTGGATCAAACCGAAACTGTTCGGTGTAGCCTTCCATTGTCAGAAAGCCTACAGAATAACGCCAAATCCATGGGATATACGGCTTTACAAGATAATAAGCGAATCAAACTGAGCAAATTTTCTTGTTCTCTCAGCGCTCGCAAAAACCAACTCGAAAATGTTTACGCAGCGTTTTCAGCATCTCCGTAGTGAACATCTTCATCAACATCAAAACTCAAATTCATCCTTAGGAATGCTGGGGATCAGCATTCGTATTTCTTTACGCGCCAGAAAAACTTTTGCAGTCTGAAACGTCGGGCCGTAAAACGCGTTTCCCAACAAGAACTTGAACGAAACTTGCTTGCTGGATTTTTTAATCTTGTTGTATATACTCAGCTCCGGGTACCCGACACGGAGAAATAGCATGGCTACCAAAAAGAAGTCTCGTAAAAAAGCTTCGAAGCGTAAAGTCGCTAAGAAGCGGAAAGTAACAGCAAAGAAAAAGGCAGCACCGAAGAAACGTCGCGTAGTAAAGAAGAAAGCTACAAAGCGTAAAGCTAAGAAAAAAGTCGCTAAGAAAAAGGCGAAGAAAAAAGTCGCCAAGAAAAAAGTCGCTAAGCGTAAGACCAAGAAAAAAGCGGCCAAGAAAAAAGCAAAGAAAAAAGTAGCGAAGAAAAAAGTCGCTAAGAAAAAGGCGAAGAAGAAAGCCAAAAAGAAAGTAGCCAAACGCAAGGTCAAGAAAAAGGCCAAGAAGAAGGCTAAGAAAAAAGTAGCGAAACGAAAGACTAAGAAGAAGGCTACAAAGCGCAAAGCGAAGAAAAAAGTCGCTAAGCGTAAGACGAAGAAAAAAGCTACAAAGCGCAAAGCGAAGAAGAAAGTAGCTAAGCGTAAGACTAAGAAAAAGGCAGCAAAACGCAAAGCCAAGAAATAGGGCTGAGCGAAGTAAAAAGGCAGATTTGGTTCTAAAGACTGGTCTGCTGTAGCTTGGAGGAGCCTTCTTCCATGCAAAGTAAAAGAGCCCGCAATTGCGGGCTCTTTTCATTTACGCCGAAACCTCTATAGTACAAACCTATGGATGCATCTGATAAGAAACGCGCCGCCGCGAAAGCGGCCCTGGAAATCATTCAACCGGGTACATCGCTCGGCGTTGGCACTGGCTCGACCGTAAACTTCCTGATCGAAATGCTGCCTGCGGTTCGGGACATGATCGATTGCATCGTTTCAAGTTCCAGAGCTTCATCTGTACTGCTCGAGGAACAGGGCTTTACTGTCTCAACGCTAAATGAGGTTGGTGACTTTGATCTCTATATCGACGGCGCTGATGAAAGTAATAAACGCCTGCAGTTGATAAAAGGCGGCGGTGGTGCACTAACGCGCGAAAAGGTTCTGGCAGCCGCAGCGAGACGCTTCGTCTGTATAGCAGATGACAGCAAACTGGTTGGCATGCTCGGTAGCTTCCCGCTGCCGATCGAAGTATTACCTATGGCTCAGGAACTGGTCTCTCGGCGCATGTTAAAAATGCGCGGCCGTCCAATCTGGCGCGAGGGTTTTATTACCGACAACGGCAATCACATTCTCGATGTACACGACCTGCAAATACCAAATCCCATCGAGATGGAAGCCCGCATCAATCGTATCCCGGGCGTCGTAACGGTGGGCATCTTCGCCGACCGCCCTGCTGACATTCTGCTCATTGGTGCCGATGAAGGCGTTCGTGAGATCCGAATCTAGCATTAGGCCGATATCTCGCGACCTAGGATAGCGCTGCTCTCCTGTTAGGCTCTTTCGAACTCCAAAGGAAAGAAGGCAGTGATGAGTGACATACCTGCGAATTTAAAGAATGCTGTCTAGCAATTCACTGATTTGGAGCCAAACGTAACGGTATGGCTGGCGCTAAGGTAATGGCACCCGATCAGCATCCGGCGTTGCGTGGTCGACATCGCGAAGTATCTGCCACTCACCGTTCTCGTTTCGGCGATAAATGATAAAGGTACGACTGAGGTAGAGATCTGCCGAGTCGCCACTGCCAATAGCCGCAAGAACAGAGGCCCAGGCGAACTCGCCCATCAGGCCAATTTCCTCTATCTCATAGCTGATGGCGGGCAAGGACTCACCGCCTAGTAAGTCGACGAAAAGCTCATGAATCTCGGCCTTCCCAATGCGCGCAGGCTTGCCTTGAGACATCACACGGGCGTCTTCGGTATATAGCGATAGCAGCCCTTCTATATCCCGCGCGCGAAACGCGTCTACCCAATTCACGGAAACCGCAGCGATGGCATCATGCTCGGCTGAGCGTGGCACTGTATCCGCTGCTTGACCGATTGCTGCAGAAAAAAGAAATAGCGTTAGTAACGCATATCTTGAAATCATTGCGACGTCCTTTTCTTGGTAGCCATAAGTAAATTCGCGATCACAACCATAGTAAACGACTCGCAACAAACAATCGAAGATCTTGCATAGACGGGCACCGCGCCGTACG
This sequence comes from uncultured Woeseiaceae bacterium, assembly GCA_905480215.1. Taxonomy (GTDB): domain Bacteria; phylum Pseudomonadota; class Gammaproteobacteria; order Steroidobacterales; family Woeseiaceae; genus UBA1847. Next base: position 11,324 of record CAJQPL010000071.1, read on the forward strand.
CTGAATTCTGGAATGAGCAGGAAGAAGTTTACGTTGAAGAAACTACTAAAGATTATTGTCGGGCTAATCGTCGTCGTTGTTCTTAGCTTCGTCGCATTTGTTGCCTGGTCACTGTACCCACATACGAACCCGCAGCCATTGCCGTCAAATCTTGTAGCACTTGATAGTCCGGAGGGAATCAAGCGGCACCAGAATGCCGCTGCTGTTGCCGACTTCAAGAGTCTTTCTGATTCGTTCCAAGCTCAGAGTCTAGCCAGCTATTGTGGCGTCGCGAGCAGCGTTTCGGTTCTCAGTTCCTTGGGAACTGAAACCAGTCAACGAACATTCTTCACAAACGAGGCCTCGCAAGTTCGTACGCGATTCAACGTCATGTTTGGCGGCATGTCCCTGGCGGAACTCGCTGGCTTGCTGAACGCCTACGAACTGCAAGCCACGGCAAGGCATGCCGATGAATTTACGCTCGCTGAGTTTAGAGATGTCGTGGAGTTAAATCTGTCGACATCGGACGATTATCTTTTGGTGAACTATCAACGAGAAGAACTCGGGCAAGGCAGAGCGGGGCATATATCGCCGTTAGCGGCATATGACCGCGACTCCGACAGTATTCTGGTGTTGGACACCGCGGCACACAAATACCCCCCTACCTGGGTGCCATTGGAACTACTGTATGCGGCGATGAAAACTACCGATGGGTCGTCAGGGAAAATGCGAGGGCTTGTTGAGGTTTCGCTGAGTCGTTGAGGGATTCTCGCGCTATGCGCGAGTAAGTCGATACGCAGACTTGTCGAACAGGGTTTTCTTCCCGGCTGCGCCACCGTCCAAACAAAAAAAAGCCCCGACTAGCGGGGCCTTTTTTTGTTTGGCTGGGGGAGAGGGATTCGAACCCCCGTTGGCGGAGTCAGAGTCCGCAGTCCTACCACTAGACGATCCCCCAAAAAGGACCGCAAGAACGCGTTTAGCGTTTCGAGAACTGCGTTGCGCGACGTGCTTTACGCAGACCGACTTTCTTACGCTCAACTTCACGCGCATCGCGGGTTACAAAACCAGCTTTACGCAGTGATGGCCGAAGCGACTCGTCGTACTTCATCAACGCACGCGTCAGACCGTGGCGAATTGCACCAGCTTGTCCGGTTGTGCCGCCACCTTTAACGGTGACCTTCACATTGAAGTTGTCAGCCAGCTGTGTCAGTTCCAGCGGTTGACGAACAATCATCTGTGCGGTCTTACGACCGAAGAAAACGTCCAACGGACGATTGTTAACGATGATTTCGCCAGCGCCGCCCGGTGACAAAAACACGCGAGCTGTTGATGACTTGCGACGTCCGGTTCCGTAGAAAAAAGTCTCACTCATAATTTTGTCTCAATGCAAAAGGCCGGAACCCTAAGCGTTAACCTCTAAAGGAATTGGCTGCTGCGCAGCGTGTGCATGCTCAGGGCCTGCATATACTTTCAATTTGCTGTACATCTGGCGGCCTAAAGGTCCGCGCGGCAACATACCCTTCACCGCTTTCTCGATCACTCGCTCAGGTTTCTCCTGCAGCATTTTCTCAAGCGGAATCGATTTTAGATTGCCAATGAATCCGGTGTGGTGATGATAGATCTTGTCTTTCATCTTATTACCAGTCACACGAACCTTCTCAGCGTTTACGACGACGATGTAGTCGCCCGTATCAACGTGCGGCGTGTATTCCGGCTTATGCTTGCCACGCAAACGGCGAGCGATTTCAGTCGACAGGCGACCCAGGGTCTTGCCTGTTGCATCTACCACGAACCAATCGCGGCGTACCTCTGCTGGTTTTGCAGAAAACGTGTTCATATTCTTTGAGTTTCCGTAGGGAAAAGTC